>CAZMRM010000508.1:0-2220 GCA_964568515.1 uncultured Chitinophaga sp.
GAATGGAGTGAAGAATACTGGATTCTGAAACAGGGTTAAATTCATTTAAAACCGGGATGAGGTGATGTCGTATTTTATTCCTCAGGTATTTATCAGATGTATTGCTGCTATCTTCACGATAATTAATTTTATGTTTGGCTGCGTAAAAAAGAATGTCTTTTTTGTTGGTAAATAACAAAGGCCGGATAATCTTTTTTTGTTTGGGGATGATGCTTCTTAAGCCTGAGATACCGGTTCCTCGAATGAGATTGATAAAAAATGTTTCAATAACATCTCCCTGATGATGTGCTGTTGCAATATACTGATAGTGATGTTGTGACCTTATTTTTTCAAACCATTTATACCTTAATTCACGTGCTGCCACCTGAATGGATACTTTGTTTTTTTTTACATAGGCTTCCGTATCAAAGCAAATGGAATGGAAGGGCACATTATAGCTGTTTGAAAGTTCCTTTACAAATTTTTCGTCTTCGTTACTTTCGTCTCCGCGTAACTGAAAGTTGCAATGGGCAATAGCAAATGAAATTTCAGCTGAATGAAACAGATCGCACATAACAACAGAATCAACCCCACCACTAACCGTAAGAAGAATTTTATCTTTTAAATTAAAAAGATGTTCCTGGTGAATATAAGTGATTAATTGTTCTTTCATTTGACAAAGATAAAGATTAAGTAAGACAATTGGTTTAAAGTGAGTACCGGAGTGTTTGTACCAGGTTGGCAGAACCCTGCAGAAATGATAGTAGCACACGCTTTATCTGTCATTTCAATTTATAATATCTCGTTTTGACATAAACTTTCCGGTAGTCATTTGGTTTAATGACAACTCAGGTTAACTGACCATTATGTATTATCGTTTATGGGACAAATTAATTTTTCAGTGCCTCCAATAAGGCCCTGGCCTTTAATAAGCATTCATCATATTCCTGTTCGGCGTTTGCTCTGCTTGTGATTGCACTGCCTACCATAAAAGAAATGTATTTTTCTTTCTGATTGTATAAAATACTTCGGATTACAACATTAAAATCGAAATTACCATCCGGATCAATATAACCGATTGCACCGGAGTACAGGCCGCGTTTTGTGCTTTCATATTTTTCAATCAATTGCATGGCACTCACTTTGGGTGCACCTGTCATTGAGCCCATCGGAAAGGTGTTGCGGATGATTTCAGAAAATGAAAGTCCGTTTTTTACTTTACAACTGATCGTTGAGATCAGTTGATGTACTTGTTTAAATGTATAAACGCCAAACAATTCATCCGCTTTTACGCTGCCTCTTTTTGCGATCCTTGACAAATCATTTCGGACAAGATCAACGATCATTACATTTTCATTTCTTTCTTTTTCACTTTGTTGCAGTTCATTTTTTAAAAAGGCATCTTCCTGCGGATTGTCGGACCGGCGGATGGTGCCTTTTATTGGTTGTGAAATAAGATGATCATTCTGTTTCTTTAAAAAACGTTCGGGGCTGGAGCAAATAAGCTGATGATCTCCAAAATTACTATATGCAGCAAATGGAGCACCGGATATACTATTCAGTTTTTGATAAATATGTACAGGATCAATAATGACATCGTTTGCAAAAAATTCCTGGCAAAAATTAACTTCGTAAATATCACCTTTTCGAATATGTTGTTGTAATTGGGTTACAGCCTCCAGGTATTCTTGTTTAGAAATTTTTGACTGAACAGAGATATCAGTAGCAGAATCGGAAAAATTAGTTCCTGGAGAAAGCGTAAGAAGCTGAATGATCTTTTCAATTTCTTCCTTCCTGATATGCTGATCATCGTAATGAATGAACATTTTTTTTTCGTTCATCTCCAGAACCATCAGAGGAGAAAAGAAATGAAGGGCAGGTATTTTAACTCCATCATCATTTCCCGAAGTTAATACCTCAATTTCATTTTTAAGATCATACGTCAGATATCCAAATAACCAGTTCGTTGAAGCATCAATAAATTGCTGTAATTGTTTTAACGCATCACCTTCCTTGGTTACAATCAACTCCTGTGTGCAGCCAAGGGCAATCAGTTTAGAGATACCGGCAGTTGTATTCGTGTTGGAAGTTTTGTTGGAATCAAAAACACAGATCCGGTTAAATTGTTTGTTCAATGCATTCAGATCAAGAGATAAGGATTGATAGGAAAGCGGATAGATGATCTTTTGAAGCATGTGCAAAGATAATTGTTTCATTTTGTTCCTGAAAAAATGAATCCTA
>CAZMRM010000509.1:0-669 GCA_964568515.1 uncultured Chitinophaga sp.
CGCCAAATGCAAGTAAAATTCCAAATACGGCACCCGAGGCTCCGATAATGACCGGAGCGTTTAGAAGTGACATTTTATATTCCCTCATCAGATCCACTGACAATTGCAACGCTTCTTTACTGCTGTGTCCGTTCAGTATATCGCTGGCATGCAGGCTCCAACTGTTGGCATTAGAAAAATAATCGAATGCATTCAATGACGGATTGTTGATGTATTCGTTCACAAAGTCCAGTGTTTCTTTCAACTGAAAATAAACTACTGTATAATGACAAACCGCTGCTCCGATTCCTGTTACGAGATAATAGATCAGAAAACGTTTGGGGCCCCATAAGTTTTCAAGACTGTTTCCAAACATCCAAAGGGCAAACATGTTGAAGAAAATATGTGCATAATTATCTGTACTATGCATGAAAAGATAGGTGATCAGCTGGTAAGGCTGAAATTTCTCAGAAAGAGGAAAATGAAGTCCCAGTTTATCAGTCAGATCAATCCCAAACTGACTTTGAGCGACAAGGCTTGCCAGGAAAAATATCCCATTGATGATCAGTAAGTTTTTTACCACAGGTGGTAAAAGATTAAAACTGTTTGGACGATACGGATTTTGATAATTCATGCTATAAGTTTCTACTTTTTAAAACGTTTGTCTAAATCTTCCAGTGAAAATGTAGT
>CAZMRM010000509.1:679-1719 GCA_964568515.1 uncultured Chitinophaga sp.
TGTACTGTATGGCATTTTACAGGCAAACAATTCGTCAATCAGATTATTCATTTCTTCCTGACTTAATGATTTTCCTGACCTGATAGCCATATTTTTAGCCATGGAACGAGCCAGGTTCTCTTTTTTCTCCGACTTAAGTTCCTGCAAATTTTGCTTGTAATTTTCGAGTAGCCCCTCCAGTAATACTGCCGGATCCTGTTGAATCATATCAGCAGGTATTCCATGTATAACAAACATGTTTTTACCAAATTCACGAATATCAAAACCCATGAGCTGGATTTCATCATGTAATTCCTTCATTAGTTCAAAATCAGAAGTACTGAATTCAACGGTTTTAGGAAATAACTCCTGTTGGCTGGCCGACTTACTTTTTTCAAAGGATTCAAAAATACGTTCGTACAAGATACGTTCGTGCGCTCCTTGCTGGTCAATGATAATGAAACCTGTTTTAATGTGCGATAAGATATATTTGTTATGAAGCTGATAAACCATCTTTTTATTGCTGTCTTCCAGTTGCTTATCCCAATCGGTATGGATGGTTTGTTGAATTTCAGCTTCTTTTTGCTCCACCTGAATGTAGGGATTGTGCTCATACATACGCTCCCAGTTATTTTTATTGGAGCGTTCCCTTTCCGTAAGAGCAGGTGAAGAGGCGGCTTTATCATTTTTAAAAGGATTGAAATGAGGGTCAACCGTAATGGTTGGCTGTTTATAAACACCATCAGCAGGCTTTAACGGCATATTGTACAAATGTGCTTCCTGATCAAAATCCAGGCTGGGTGAAATATTAAATTGTCCTAGGGATTTTTTTACGGCTGAACGCAAAAATGCATAAATCAATTTTTCATCTTCAAATTTGACCTCCGTTTTAGTAGGATGTATATTGATATCAATTGTTTTAGGATCTACTTCCAGCAATAAAAAGTAAGATGCAAAACTATCCGAAGGTAATAATTGTTCAAATGCTGATTGAACAGCATGATGCAAATAAGGATTTTTAATAAAGCGTTTGTTCAGAAAAAAGAATTGCTCGCCTCGTG
>CAZMRM010000509.1:1729-2219 GCA_964568515.1 uncultured Chitinophaga sp.
CGGGTTTGGTAACAAATCCCTGAATTTTTACAACACCTGTGTTTTCCTCCACCGGTACCAAACGTGAATTATAGGAGTTACCAAAAATACCCATTAACCGTTGTTTCAATGAACCGGCTTCCAGATGAAAAATTTCTGTTGAATTGGAATGAAAAGTAAAAGCGACTTGGGGATTGGGAATAGCTACCCGTTGAAATTCATCAATGATGTGACGTAATTCGACGGTATCCGTTTTCAGGAAATTCCTTCTTGCCGGGATATTATAAAATAAGTTTTTTACCGATATGCAGGTACCGGCCGGTGTATTGCAGGCTTCCTGGTTCTTTAATTCGCTGCCTTCAATTTCTATACATACACCCAATTCATCTGTTCCTCTTTTGGTTTTTAGTTCAACCTGAGCAATGGCAGCAATAGATGCCAGTGCTTCTCCACGAAAACCCATGGTACGGATAGAGAAGAGGTCTTCCGCTTTCCGGATCTTGGAAGTTGC
>CAZMRM010000510.1:0-2204 GCA_964568515.1 uncultured Chitinophaga sp.
CTTATATGCAGGTTCAAGATGGTGGGAATAGAAATTATGGAGGAGATGGTAGTGGTAGTTGGTGGGACAAAACCCTGTATGTTGCAGACCAAATAAATCAGTTCAATCCAATTGCGAATCTCTGGGATGCAGTTGCGTATTCTTATAATGGTACAGATAGGTTGGGTAATGAAATGTCGCTGACACAAGCAAATTTGAAAGCCCTTGGAGCTGTACCTATTCCTATTGGGAAAATAGGTAGCATAAGTGCATCTGCTGTAACGGGTCTTACTGAGCATGGATTAAATCAAGCGATTACACGAGGATTCACCTCTCCAAATATTCTACAAATAATGAGACAAGGAACAGCCACAAACGCTATTGGAAGATATGGAACAAAAACTCGTTTCGTTTTAGGGGGAAATACAGTTGTAGTTAATGCTCAAGGTAAAATAATTACAGTCTTTAGTACGGCTGAAAATGGAATGTTTATACCAATCAAATAAATGAAAACCAGAGAAGAACTAATTAATAGAATATTATCAGAATGGAATCCTATAGGAGTTCCTAATGATATAGCTAAAACGGAATACACGAATTATATTCCTGAAATACTAGCAGCTTCAAAGAATGAAACTAGTTTAATGAATTGTTTGGAGAATATTTTGATTAATAAAATGGAGTTGGATTATAATGAGCTTAATCCTTTACATAAAAAGGAATTAAAACAAGTGGCACTTCAAATATTGACAGTTAAATAATTTCGCTGTATAACTGCTTTTTATAAAACAAAAGTTCGTCAATTTTCTGAGAAGAAAAAAATCAGAGCCGAGGAAAAAATCACGTTAGGTAATTTATAAAAAGCGGCAATTGCTGGAAAATTGGATAAAACGGTTATAGACTAAGTTGTCTTCTAAAAATATGAAGACAAAATAGTATAACGATTTATGGAAAAAAAATTAAAAAACTGGGTTGAACAATCTATACCGGAAATTAAAGCTCCTGGTGATGTTAAAGATATTCATATTGATGAATTACTTGGCTTTGAATTAAAATCAAAAGAAGAATTTTTAATGCAATCATATGAAATATTAAAAAAATTAAATTGATTGCAGAAAATTTTGATTTATCAAATTTTAGATTGGATCTAAAAATCAAATTAGAAGAAAGTGAACATAGTACTGGAAGACCAAAAAATATAAAGGAAATAATTGAAAGTATAGATTCTTTTAGTATGCCAGAGGTTTTAATATATAGACCATTCCTTGAGGATAATTTAAAAATAAATATGTTTGAGTTTTATCGATCTCCATTGTTAATACAAATAGGTGGAGGAATAGGGGATTTTAAATTATTTTATAAAGAATATAGAACGTATGATTTTAATTGCGATAATGAAAGCTTTACAAGATGGCTAAACTTTATTTATCAAAAATAAAATCTTAACGATTGTTAGTTGTGAATTTTTTTGCATCTAAATCTTTTGCAACAATTAGATGATTTCCATTTATTCTTACCCCAAAAAAAACGCCCAACCTTTTTCAAGATTGGACGTGCGGGGGTTTAGAGAGCTAAATCATATTGCATTATCCCGACTTTACTTTTACCCAATTGACTTCCTGTGTTTCCAATAATTTTTTCCACATCAACGAAGCGGCACCCAGTATGGCGGAGTCACTTTCTTTGAGTTGGGAGGGAAGTATCTGAATTTTGTTTTTATAAACTTTCAATAAATTCTTTTCAAAGCTTTTTTTGGTTGGAGCAAAAATTAAGTCGCCGGCCTGGGCCAAACCGCCAAACAGGAAAATGGCTTCCGGACTAAAACAGGCCACACAATTGGCCAATGCCAGTCCCAGCAGTTCACCTGTATATTTGAATGCTTCAATGGCCGAAGAATCGCCTTGCAAGGCACGTTCATAAATATAACTTGCACCGCTTATTTTGGTGTTGATCTCGGTTTTTTTATGCTTACTGATGCGCATGTCTGCATAGGTACGCATAATACCCGTAGCAGAACAATAGGTTTCCAGGCAGCCTTTTCTTCCGCAACCACACGGTCTTCCGTTGGGCGAAACAATCATGTGTCCTACTTCTCCTGCAAAACCATCATGTCCGTGTACCAGTTCTCCGTTTACCACAATCCCACTTCCCAAACCGGTTCCCAGGGTAATGAACAGAAAATTTTTCATTTCTCTGGCACCTCCGAATATCATTTCTCCCAGTGT
>CAZMRM010000511.1:0-2194 GCA_964568515.1 uncultured Chitinophaga sp.
GTTAAGGGTCTGAATTTTTTTAAAGCCATTTCTGTTTTTAATTTATGGGACAGTTTCCTGTCTTTTTATTTCGCAGGCATTACACCTGTTACTTTCCTATTAAATTCCTGCGTAAAAATCAATTGTTTCTCCTTTTTTCAGAGTCACAACTGCTTTTTTGTGCTTGTTTACTCTGCCGATAGCCAATCCTTTGGTGGTATTGCGTGTTTTCACTTTACCAAGATAGTTTTGCGTATTCACAGACTCTACAGTAACTCCGTACAGTTTTTGGATCGCAGCCTTGATTTCCACTTTATTTGCAGTTTGTGCAACCACAAATCCGTAGCGACCATCTTTTTCGCCTTGGGCTGTCATTTTTTCGGTTATAACCGGTTTAATTATTACGCTCATCTTATTAATTACTTAATAAATTTTCAATTTCTTTTACCGAACTTTCTAAAAACAACAGATTATTTGCGTTTAAAATATCGTAAGTGTTTAGATCTGAAGCAGTTACAACTTTTGTGTTGGCCAAATTTCGGGAGGACAAATATATGTTTTTATTTGATTCTCCCAACACTAACAAGGTTTTTTTATCCGAAAGCTTCAAATTGTTAATCAAATCAACATATTTTTTTGTTTTTGGGGCATCAAAACTGAAATCCTCCAGAATGGTAATACCGCTTTCTTTGGCCTTGTAAGTTAATGCCGACATACGGGCAAGACGTTTCAATTTCTTGTTCAGTTTGAAGGAATAGTCTCTTGGACGTGGTCCGAATGCTCTACCTCCTCCGACGATCGTCGGAGATTTGATATTACCGGCACGTGCACCACCGGTACCTTTTTGCTTTTTTAGTTTCTTTGAAGAACCGGATATTTCCGCTCTTTCTTTGGATTTATGTGTACCCTGACGTTTATTTGCTAAATATTGTTTAACATCCAGATAAATGGCGTGGTCGTTCGGGCTGATGTCAAAGATCGCATCATTTAAGCTTACCTTCTTTGAAGTAGCTTTACCGCTTATGTTTACTACTGATACTTCCATTTTATTTTTCAATTGTAACGTATGAACCTTTTGCTCCTGCTATTGAACCTTTTAAAATGAGAAGGTTTTTATCAGCAATCACTTTTACTACTTCCAAGTTTTGAACTTTAACACGGTTTCCACCGGTTCTTCCTGCCATTCTCATTCCTTTGAATACGCGGGAAGGCCATGATGATGCTCCCAATGATCCGGGGGCACGCTGACGATCGTGCTGGCCGTGTGTGGATCCCCCAACACCACCGAATCCGTGACGTTTTACAACACCTTGAAAACCTTTACCTTTTGATGTTCCTACCACATCCACGTAATCACCTTCTGCGAACAATTCAACATTTACTACTTCACCAAGATTTTTCTCGGTTTCGAAATGTTTGAATTCAACAATCTTACGTTTAGGAGTGGTAGCTGCTCTTTTAAAGTGTCCTTGCATTGCAGAAGAAGTGTGTTTTTCTTTTTTCTCCTCAAAACCAAGTTGTACCGCAGCATATCCGTCTTTCTCCAAGGTTTTTACTTGCGTAACCACGCAAGGACCAGCTTCAATAACTGTGCATGGTATGTATTTACCATTGGCACCGAAGATACTGGTCATTCCAATTTTTTTACCTATTATTCCAGACATGTTATAATTAATTGATTTATTGTTTTATTTTTCATTCCATCTTCGCTTTTCATCAACCGTAATTTTAATGAAGGTTGAAAAGCTTCGGCAGAGACACTAGCTTGCTTTTATTTCTACTTCCACACCACTTGGCAATTCCAGTTTCATCAACGCATCTACTGTTTTCGAAGTAGAGTTGTAAATATCTAACAATCGTTTGTAAGAGCACAACTGGAATTGTTCACGTGCCTTTTTGTTTACGTGCGGTGAACGAAGTACCGTATAAATCTTTTTGTGAGTTGGCAATGGAATCGGACCGCTTACAACAGCACCAGTCATTTTCACAGTTTTTACAATTTTTTCAGCCGATTTATCAACTAGGTTGAAATCGTAAGATTTTAATTTGATTCTGATTTTTTGGCTCATAATTTTTCATTCAAATGAAAACCATGGCCACCTTAAAATGACGCGCCACGCACTACGACTATAGTTTCATACATATATAAAAAAATGAAGAGACTTGAAAATCTATGTATTGAAGCCTGCAGAGGTGGACTGGACGAAACGCTTGC
>CAZMRM010000512.1:0-2189 GCA_964568515.1 uncultured Chitinophaga sp.
GGCAGGATCAGCGGATGTAGCTGGGTTGTTAAGAGCTGTAGTTGCTGCATCGAGTATTAACCGGCAGCGCTGGGCAATGTCTGTTGAAACATCCTGCAAACCAAGGTAAGTTCCTCCTACCAGGCGACCATCGGTAAACGTTGCATTGGCCGGCGCAGTGTCCAGCTCGTATGCAATGAATTGGATACCGGTGTAGATCGGGTTGTCTGTTTTCGGGGCAGACGAGTGCGCTGTTTTCGTATGTTTATTTTGATGTGGAATCAATGATGCCTTTTTTTCCTTTGCTGTTTCCTTTAAGGGTTTATCATTTTTTTCCGGAGAAGGATTTTTTGTTTTTTTTAAGCGCAAAGATTTATGATCCTTGTCTGCCTGCTTTTTTGTTTCCATATTTTTGCTTTTATGATTTATATTAAAATGCTTTTATCAGAAAATACACGGCGATATTCACTGATCTCGTTTCGTTCTGACTCACCAGGATAGCATTGGGCGCTTCTGAATCTGGTACATCCGGAGGACCGGTGGGTATATTTTCATTTATTGTTTGTACCGCTTTAACAGCAGCGTTGTTGCCGGGTAAAACGGCTGTTGTTGGTGCAGGTTGTGTATAGGGATGCGTGTGTGTTTGAACTGCGCTGAGTTGTGTTGTTCCTGCCAGTGAAATGGTGTCGTTGGGTTGAGGATTACGGGAATCCTTATCAATCAGCTTATCTGCATCCACCGCACGAAGAAAATAACCCCTGAAATCAGGAATTTTAAATGTGCCATCATTCGTACCGGCAGCCGGAGCTGTACCTCCATACAAATTGCCCAATACGGTGTAAAGGAAAAAATAGTCGCCACAGTTCAGCTCCCTTCCATCACACACCAACCATCCATGAGCCTCCGGATCAAACCATGGAGGCGTTTCAGGAGAGGATTGGGTTGAAATATTACCTGCCCAGGTAATGATCGTTCCTATGGGAACAGATCCAAAAAAAGGCTGGTTTACCAGCGGTGGGCCATTGATAAAAGAAGGAAGCATCGTTTAAATCGTTTTGTTTTTATGAAAAGCTATTTCACCGGATCCGTTTTTCAAACACAGCTCATTCGCAGCGTCGAGCACCAGTAAACTTGTTGGCACTTCGAATGTCCACGACCCCGATTCCCTGTACTGCCTTACTTCCATTTTTTCAACCTTTACAGCAAAAGCGGCCTGTATGGTTTGTGCAGTAACCGGTACTTCTTCCGGCGGGCCCTGCCATACCGTTCCTGTTGAAAGAAAATACAGGACGGCTAAACTCATGGCAGGTGTTACCGGAACAAGCACACGTGACTGATCAGCCTGTAAAAAAGCAGAAAGGGTATTGGGGGGCAGCATTTCAGGATTTGAAAACCGGTCGGAATGTACAACAGCATTTTCGGTCCTTGCCGTCAATGACCACGATAATTCTTTCCACTCAAAAGCATTGTTAAAAAAATCATTGATCACCGGTTCATAGATGGTAAACATTCCCGGTGGTGTATGCATATGGTCTTCAGGTGGAGGACCGGTAAGCGTTCCGAATACAACAAAGAGCTGTTCGATACACCCGTTTCGGAGTACCCGGCGTTCAAGTGCCGTAAGATCCGGCGGCAGCCATTGTTCTCCATTTATTTTTCTGGTATTGATTTTATCATAATAACTCTTTTCACGTTTTTCCGAACCCTCCATCAGTAACTGAAATAGTTTCAACTGCCAGGCTGTAATAAGTTCTGAAGTAGGTGAACAGTTAACCGAAACGGAAACCGCATTCTGAACGATGGGTTGAACTACCGGTGCAGCTGATGAACCGGCAACTGTATTCTTTCCTGCTGAAGAAGCAGATGAAGGAGGGATTACAGGAAGGTCAGTGATTGCAGCCTGTTGCGGGCTCAACAGATCGAACAGCACGGCGGCAATACTCCCTGTTTCACCATTCATGGGTACTTCCAGGGATGATGTATCAGCAATGGAAGTCGTGTTACTGACTATGTTCGTATTATCAAAAGCACTTTGCCCGATGATCCCGTTCATGGGAGGAATAACAACTGATCCCGGTTCCGTGCCGGAAGAATTAAGCGGCAGCGTAATCGCCGCAGTGCTCGCAGCATACCCATCCGGCAATGGAACATTCAACTGATTTCCTGCAGCAAGCACCATGGAAACTATTTTTGCCGCTGCCGGTTCCGGT
>CAZMRM010000513.1:0-2180 GCA_964568515.1 uncultured Chitinophaga sp.
GATGCAATCCACTGGATACTGTCATTTTCAGAAACACCACCGGTTACGTTTCTTCCGGCACCGCTATCCTTGGTCAATTCATAAAAAGAATAGGAAGCGGCACTGTTCACATTACCTTCTCCATTATAAACAATTAAACCTTTATTGGTTCCGATAAATACGTTTCCAAATTTATTTCCCCAGATTGCATTTTGATTGATGGTGGCTCCGGCAGGAAACACACAAGGCATATCACCTGGTTTAATGTATTTCCAGGCGCCATCGATCTTTACTGCAAACCCTTTTCCTGCAGAAACGGTGACCCAGGCATTTCCTTTTTTATCCAGATAAATACCATTAAAAATACCACCCGGAGGTATTCCGATAGTTTGAAAATCTATAGAAGGAGCAATAAAATTTCCATTCAGATCATAACGCAAAAGACGGGAAGGGAAAGAAGCACCATTGATGGCTGTATATGGATAGACGCTCACCCAAACTTCATCTTTTCCGCAAGCAATGGAAGTGCAGGTTCTTGTTTGAGCGGTTTCATTTGGTTTGGGATTGCAAGTGTATGCAGGATAAGGAAATTCCGGAGGCTCCAACCCATTCTGATAATCCGTCCAGCTGCTTTTGGATGTAAAGATAGTTGCCGCTGTTGTTTTATAGGAAAAACCTCCCGGGGTCACCAGATATTCTGCCGGATTTGTAACAGTCAGGTCATGATAACGGTGTGCTGTCCATACAGTATTGTTACGGTCAACCACAACACATTGTACATTGCGTGATGCCAATCCTTCATTTTCACCAAGTTTAAGGCATCTTGTCTGGCTGGTCGCTCCATAATGCTGTATCGTACCGGTATTGTTGTAATCGATACGTTCCATTCCTCCTGCTGAAGCAGTGGTCAATCCGGTTCCTCCATGTGCCACCCATGTATTTCCAAGGCTATCACAGGCAATGGATTGAACTATAAATTTAGAAGGATCGAATGTACCGGAATAGGGCATTAAATTAAACTGGGAAGCGCCAGGGGTTGTTTTCTTATCCAGAAAAAACACGCCGGCTTTATTAGTTCCTGCCCAGATATTTTTTGCTGTGTCTATACTAATACAAGTATAAGCCTGACCTTTATTATAGGTCGCATTTACAGTGATGTAATTATTTTTTACGATGGTACTTTGACCGGCGCCGTCTTTTGCTTTTAACTCTACTTTAAATGTACCGGGAGTATTGTAAGTAACAACAGGATGCTGATCAGTGGATGTGGCCGGTGTTCCGCCTTCAAAGCTCCATTCCCAGCCGGTAGGATTTCCAACCGACAGATCTTTAAAGGTAAGTGCTTGTCCCCTGTCGATGTTTGTTCTTGGAGTATTGTTCAGTGTAGCTTCAAAATTTGCACATAACCCATTGATGGTAATATCTGCAAGGTTTACGGCGAAAAATACATTTCCAACACTTTTGATCATGATCCGTCCTTTTGTTGTGGAAACAGTTGGAACACTGATATCACAGGTTCCGCTATTGGGTACATTGCTGATAAGCGGGATAAATACCACACCACCATCCACCGAATAAAGGATATCCACTTTAGAGGTACTGATCGGTAGCTGATCGGATCCTGCAACATCCCAGGTAATGCGTTCTGTTTTACAGGCGGTCCAGGTTGTTGGTGTTTTTTGAGAAGTGATTTGAAACGGACCGGTGGCAGCAATCACTAATTGTGCATCTGTATAACATACACCGCCACCACCCATTTTATTATCACGGGCAGTTAAACGAAAGTTTAATGTTTGTGCCGTGGCAGGCAGGTACTCCCCCAATATGCTTGTTTTCCCCTGTAACAATTCAGCAATGGGTATAAAGGTTCTGCTGGGTGAATTAACGGGTGCATTGGTTCTAAAATAAGGTGCAGAAAGTCCCAGGTCATGTGGCGTACTGTTATTATCTGTCTGTTCCCAGGAGTATGTAAGTACATCGTTATTCGGATCCGTTGCCTTTCCTTTTAATTCAAAAGCTGTTAATTTAGGAATGGTATACGTGAGTACGCTCTCTACGGATGGTGGTGCATTACCACTGGCAGAGGTAACAGCACATGAATTTCCGGATCCTGTGGTTGAATAGGCCATTAATTCATCAAAGCTGATGGTATGAAAATAAGGGATACTGTTGGCGCTTAAATTATCTTTTGCAGCGCAGAT
>CAZMRM010000514.1:0-2162 GCA_964568515.1 uncultured Chitinophaga sp.
TAACAGAAAGTTTACGATAATCCTCCTCTTCCAGGTTAATGCGTTTGTAATTGCGGCCATATGCCTGCAGCCAGTCGATCACTTCATTCGTGACCCGATCACCGGAATAACTTAAAATAACAATCATTTGATTTCCTTTAAAATAAAGTCAACGGTTGTGAGATCCTGAAAACGATAAGAAAGTTTTGTAAACCCACTGTCTGTATTAAAGTGCATTTTCAAGATATTATGGCCTCCCTTTTTTGAGTCCGCTGTTCCTGTTGCATGACAATAATAGGGTATCGTATCGTTGACATACGCGACTGAATCTATCCGGTATCTCCATGTGATCGTGCTTCCTCCAAGCTTTCCCCAACTTCCTTTTGGTATAAACAAAAATTCTTTGGTTTGCATGCCTTTTTCTATCTTACTCCTTAGCGCAGGGAATGGAGCGGCCTCCAGACAAGCCAATGTTTTACTTCTGGGGGGATGAAAGGTAATGTCATTCTTTTCTTCTTTTAAGCTACTGAATTCCGGTGCAAATCCATTTTGTTCCTGATAGCCGAATGCTTTCAATTCTGCTGAATCCAGGTCTTTTGGATCATAATAGAATTTATACTTTATCCTGGATTCATGCATATTGAATGCACCGGGAATAACAACCATTTCTATATTGAATTTTAAACGGCGGTCAGTCTGAACCTGATCCACTTCATACATAAAAGATTTATTTGTTTTATAGATGATATTGTTATCATTATACGGAGAGGCAATACCGGTCTTCCCTTCCGTATCGATCTCTCCCATGTCCTTCAGGGATTTTGTAGAAACCATGTTCAATACCAATCCACAAGAAGTGAGCAGACTTATCAGCACATAAAAAAACACTATTCTTTTCTTCATTCGATTATTTTTTTCAATACATTCTTTTATGATCACAGGTTCCGATAATCGCAACCTGTGATCAATGGTTTAGTTTTTATCTGAATTCAATTTACTCACTTCGATACGTGCATCATCATTTTTCGGATTCCCGTCAAACAGATTGGAAAATTCCAGTTTAATGGTGATTCCTGCCATTACCTGATCCAGACTCTTTAATTCAAATTCTCTTAAATTTTTCATTTTATAAATTATTAATACTATGGACCTACTCTATTGAAGCTTTTCGGTATCCGCTTTTTAATGAATTAAACAACGTATCTGTTTTTTTAATTTTTAATTCACTATTTCCTGAGAATGTATCTTCCACGCATGCGACAAAAATCAATTTCGTGTCCTTTATCTTTCAATTTCCGGATCATTCTTCTTGCAGTACGATCACTCACATTGATCCTTGAAGCAATTGAACGGGGTGTACAAGCTCTTCCTTTATCGATAAGCTCCAATACATAATAAATTCGTTGTGATTTTTGCTGATATTCCATTTGTGTATGTATTATAAAATCATTGAATGGTTCACGAACTGTTTATTTATTTTTCTTGGGCAAATTTTATCAGCAAAATCGTCTTAAAAAAAAATATTATTTATATAAGGAAATAACTTATTTGAAATGATTAAAAACTGATGTCAATGAAATTGAAAATGAAATTGGAGGCTAAAGGAAACGTATTCTTATTACTGCAATTCTCTGTATGGAATAATAGGATCCGTTATAACAAAAATGATTTACTTCATGGAGAAGCATCAAAGGAATACCTATAATTTTAAGTGACTATCGGGAACTTTGGCGAAACAGACGGGTTTTATTTTTCTCGAAAACAGGATACAGGTACTTGCACATTTGAGCGGTTGTGTGAAAGCAAACAAAAAGTTCAGGAAAGCACACTATTTCCATTTGCCCCGGCTTTATGATCATCTGATAAGAATGAGCAGGGTTAGTTAACTTCATTGAACGAAAATACCGGGAAGAAAATGAAAAGGTTATTTTCTTAGTTTTTGTAACCAGCCGTAAATAATACAGCCAACACAAATTCCAAGACCGCTTTCTAAAAGCGCACACAGCAGAAGCATTATAAAAATAAGGGTAGAAGTCACAATAAAATGAAGAAACAATAAAATGCCTGCGCTCAGACTAAATATAAAACCCAATGCTGCTGCGAACTTTTTAGGTGCCGCATCTACCGGTTTTATTTTTAAAGATAAGAATGCCTGAAGTTGGTGACTAATTATCTTTAAAAGA
>CAZMRM010000515.1:0-2155 GCA_964568515.1 uncultured Chitinophaga sp.
ATTGCCACCAATACCACTATCGACAGAAGCAATCTGAAGACTTCCAAAGAAACTGTTGATGGAATAGGAGCCGGTGGTTTAAGTGGTAAACCACTCACAAAAAGATCAACACAGGTTATCAGCTACCTGAGCAGCAAGTCAAACAGGGCCTTCCCGATTATTGCTGTCGGAGGGGTTCATACAGGTGCAGATGCCATTGAAAAATTAAATGCAGGAGCAACCCTTGTACAGGTATATACCGGATTTATATATGAGGGACCTGGAATCGTAAAACGTATTAATAAAGAACTTTTAAAACATACTGTATGAAAATTATTGAATGTCCTCGTGATGCAATGCAAGGTGTACATGAATTCATACCTACCGAAAAAAAAATTGAATACATCAATTCCATTTTGAAGGTAGGATTTGATACGGTTGATTTTGGCAGCTTTGTTTCTCCTAAAGCCATCCCTCAGTTACGCGATACCGCTCAGGTACTCGAGCAATTGGATCTTTCTTCCACCGGTTCAAAACTGCTGGCCATTATTGCCAATGTGAGAGGAGCACAGGATGCTGTTGAATTTGATGAAATCACCTATCTGGGATTTCCGTTCTCTGTTTCCGAAACATTTCAGCAACGCAATACGAATTCATCAATAGCTGAATCTCTTTTCAGGATAGAAGAGATACAGGATCTTTGTTCACGTAATAAAAAGAAACTGATTGTATACCTTTCCATGGGATTTGGAAATCCTTATGGGGATGAATGGAGCAGCGACATTGTTATTAACTGGACAAAAAAATTGGCGCAAATGGGTATTAAAATCATTGCTCTATCCGATACCATCGGCGTTTCCAATCCTGAAAATATTACGTATCTGTTTTCAAAAATTATCCCCGAGTTTCCGGGTATTGAAATAGGCGCACACTTACACACCACTCCTGATACCTGGGAAGAAAAAATACATGCTGCTTATACAAGTGGTTGCCGCAGGTTTGACAGTGCTATAAAAGGATATGGTGGCTGTCCGATGGCCGCAGATAAGCTTACGGGCAATATGCCAACCGAAAAATTGATATCCTATTTCAAAAAAAATAAAATTGCAACAGGATTAAATGATGCTGCTTTTGATGAAGCTATGATAACAGCAGGTAAAACGTTTCCAATCTGATTCATTAATAAATAATATTAAGATATCCATGTCAGCTTCCTCAAAATTTCAAAAACTGGTGAATAATGGACTTTTATTCCGATTGTATTTGTTAAAGAGTTTGCCTTTAGCTTTTATTGCAGGGATTAAAGTGAAAGAGCTGAACGACGAAAAGGCCGTTACTCTTGTAAAATATAAGTGGTTAACGCAAAACCCTTTTCGTTCCATGTATTTTGCCTGTATGGCAATGGCAGCCGAAATGTCAACAGGATTATTAATCATCAATGAAATCTTTAATGCAAAACCGGTGGTTTCCATGCTTATTATCAGCAATAAAGCAACGTATCACAAAAAGGCAGTTGGAAAAATCACCTTTATCTGTAAGGATGGAAAAACTGTTTCCGAAATAGTTAAAAAAGCAAAACAAACAGAGGAAAGTTACGTAATAGAACTTCTGTCTTCCGGATTTGATGAATCAGGGGATAAAGTTGCCGAATTTGCTTTTACTTGGTCGGTAAAAGCTAAAAAGTAACAAAAATTGGCGATTTTCGAATGTTTTTAATAGTTACCTTTGTAAAAATCAAACAAATCAAGAATGCAGCGAGTTAGTTTTAATAATAAGAATAGCGAGTTTTTTAAGTCTTTAACTGCGAAAGTAGACATTTACTTTAAATCGAATAATATCAAAGAAACAGGTAATTATAAACTGTACCTCAAAACAGCTTTTCTTGCCATTTCAGCCGTTACACTTTATACCATATTAGTATTTTTTACCCCTCCGGGGTGGATCTCGCTTATTTTATGTTGCCTGATGGGCTTTAATCTGGCAGGTATTGGTTTCAATGTGATGCATGATGGTGCACATGGAAGCTTTTCTACTAAAACCTGGGTGAACGAATTAATGGGATATTCTCTGAATATTATGGGTGGAAATGTGCTTCTTTGGAAATACAAACACAATGTAAATCACCATTCTTTTACAAACATTGAAGGGATGGATGATGACATTGATATTAAACCCT
>CAZMRM010000516.1:0-2142 GCA_964568515.1 uncultured Chitinophaga sp.
TACTGTTCCTATGCAGGATACCGCTCTTGCCATCAAAGAGCTGGAACGTTGTAAAAAAATTGGAATGGCAGGTGTTCAGATTGGGAGTAACATCAATCAGCTTAATTTGGGAGAATCCCAGTTTTTTGAATTCTTTTCGGCTTGCGAAAAACTGGAGATGGCAGTCTTTGTTCATCCCTGGGACATGATGGGTGAAAAGGATATGATGAAATACTGGTTGCCCTGGTTAGTAGGAATGCCCGCTGAATCTTCGCGTGCCATTTGTTCACTTATATTTTCCGGCACATTGGAACGATTACCCAAATTGCGTATTGCCTTTGCACATGGAGGTGGATCTTTCCCATCCACTGTAGGTAGAATTGAACATGGTTTTCAGGTAAGACCGGATTTATGTGCCGTGGATAATTCAATCAACCCAAGAAACTATCTCGATAAAATCTACATTGATTCATTGGTACATGAACCTCTGATGCTTGATTTTTTAGTGAAGTTAATGGGGGCCGATCGTATAGCGCTTGGTACAGATTATCCTTTTCCGCTGGGCGAATTGCAACCAGGAAAGCTAATAGAAGAAATGCCTTTCGATTCAAAAACAAAAGAACGGCTTTTAAGCGGAACAGCCCTTGAATGGCTGAATCTGGAGAAAAGCTCTTTTTTATAAACGGATAAATTTTAATGTGTCTGTAAAAAATAACGTATGAATCAAAAAATAATCATTGTTGGTGCCGGATTAACAGGTTCTTTATTGGCTATTTACATGGCGCGTTATGGATATACGATTGAAGTGTACGAACGCCGTCCGGACATGCGAAAAGTAAGCATCAGTGCCGGAAAATCAATTAATCTGGCAATTTCTGCCCGCGGAATCCATGCACTCGAACAAATAGGTCTGGCACAAGAGGTATTGAAAAGAGCGGTACCCATGAGAGGGCGGCAAATTCATGTGGTTAACGGAGACCAGCATTTTCAGCCCTATGGCAAAAATGAAAATGAGTACATCAATTCTATTTCCCGTAAGGAATTGAATATCCTCTTAATGAATGAAGCAGAAAAATTTCCCAATATCCAATTTTATTTTGATCAGCGCTGTACCGGCATGAACATAGAAACCGGTGACGCTTATTTTACAGATGAGCATACAGCTGAAAAAACGGCTATAAAAGGAGATACGGTAATTGGAACAGATGGTTCAGCCTCCGCTATCCGGATGGAGTTTTTAAAATCAGGTTTTTTCAATTTTTCACAAGCTTATGAAGATTACGGCTATAAGGAATTGAATATACCGGCAGCAAATAATGGAGGATTTAGATTGGAAAAAAATGCATTGCACATTTGGCCGCGTGGATCGTATATGATGATTGCATTACCTAATATAGATGGTGATTTTACCTGTACATTGTTTATGGCACATACAAAAGGAAACATGAACCTGGACAAACTTCATTCAAAAGAGGAGGTGCAGCAATTTTTTAAAGAAGTAATGCCCGACGCTTATGCACAGATGCCTACCTTGTTGGATGATTTCTTTAGTCATCCTACAGGAAATCTGTTAACAATAAAATGTGAACCTTGGAACATAGACGGGAAGGTATTGTTAATGGGAGATGCAGCTCATGCAATTGTTCCGTTTTTTGGTCAGGGAATGAATTGTGGTTTTGAAGATTGTTACTATTTTGATTCTCTTATCAAAAAACATGGGAATGACTGGAAAAAAGTATTCACCGAATTTACAGCTATTCGTAAAGAAAACACCGACGCCATTGCCGACCTGGCACTTGAAAATTTTGTAGAAATGCGTGACCTGGTTGCTCATAAAGATTTTATTCTAAAGAAAAAAGCAGATGTATTATTGGAAGAACAGTTCCCGGATCGTTTTATTTCCAAATATTCCATGGTGTCGTTTCATCGTGTTCCATATGCAATAGCTATGAAGCGTGGACAAATACAGGACAAGGTGTTGATGCAAATGTGCAGTAAAATAGATAAAATAGAACAGCTTGATTTGGAAGAAGCGATGGCTGCCATTGGGAAAGAAATGGAGGACGCCGGCTTACAGAAGAAATTGATATTATCGGAATAAACTTGAAGAACTTACAAAACAATTAAAAAAGAGAGCATCTGCTCTCTTTCTTAATTGTTTTG
>CAZMRM010000517.1:0-2133 GCA_964568515.1 uncultured Chitinophaga sp.
GTAAATTTTAATGCATTGGAAAGCAGGTTCTTTAAAATCTGATCAACACGCATACGATCGGTTTCAATTACCTGGGGAACATCCTTATGGATATTGATTTTAAACTCCACTTTTTTCTCATTGGCAATTGGTTTAAACAAAGATTGCAGATCATCAGTGATAGAATGAACAGAAATATGCTGATATTCCAGATTCATTTTACCTGCTTCAATTTTGGAAAGGTCAAGGATTTCATCAATCAACCCCAGCAAGCCGTTTCCTGAGCTTTGGATCACTTTTGCATACTCCACCTGGTCATTGCTTAGGTTCTTATCATTATTCTCAGACAATAACCGGCTCAGTAAAAGAATGGAATTCAAAGGTGTTCTTAATTCATGGGACATGTTTGCCAGAAATTCCGATTTGTATCGTGTTGCCACAGCCAGCTCTTCCGCTTTTTTCTGAATATCCAGATTTTTTTCTTCTAATAAGGAACTTCTCTCTTCAAGCTCTTCATTCGTTTGTTGCAGCTCTTCCTGCTGCACTCTTAATTCTTCTTCCGAGGCCTGTAGTTTTTGAGCCTGTGCCTCCAATTCTGTGTTCAGGTTTTCTAATTCACTGTGCTGTGTTTGTAATTCTTCCGACTGGGCTTGTGTCTCTTCGAGTAAATGCTGTAACTTTTCGTAATCGAGCGCAGCATTTAATCCTATACCAATGGCTTCCGAGTTATTGGATAAAAATTCAAGCTCAATCTCTGTTAGTGGTCTTAGTAATCCTAATTCTACCACAGCGATTACTTCATTGGAGTACATCAAAGGAAGAATGACCAAAGATGTTGGAAGTGAAGAACCAATGGATGATTTAATGGATATATAATTAGCAGGCAGATCATTGATCACCATCATTTTTTTGCTTTTCACTACTTGTCCAACCAGCCCTTCCCCTGTTTTAAGATTCTTCGGAGCATCGGAAGCTGCAAATGAACCGATGAGGGATAGTTGTCCTTGTTGATTAGCAAGGTAAATGGTACCCAATGGCACATCCAGATAATCAATGATGGTATTGATTAAGTTGCTGCTTAGTTTGTGTAAATTTCGTTCACCTCTCATGGCATCACTAACTTTTACGGTGCCTTGCTGTGCCCATGATTTATTTTTAAGATCGTTAAAACTTTTTTCCAGAGAAGTAGCCATATTATTCAAGGCTATTGAAATACGTCCAAGGTCATCTTCGTTTGTATCATTGCTTCTGACAGAATAATCACCATCCGCCACGCGTTTGGTAATGGCTTCCATAATGGAAATCCGCTGAGAAGTTTCCCGGTATTTTTCTTCATCCTCCTTTTGTTTTTCAATGCGTTTGTCCATATCCTTTTTGATACGAACATAGGAAAAAACGGTGATCAGGATAGAAATGAACGCTGCAGCAAACACCAGGGTTGGAGTGTAGGAGATGTATTTTGTTTGCTCCGCACTTCTGGCAGCCAATAGTTTTTTTTCCCATTGTTTCATGCGTTCTACCACTACTCTTAAACTGTCCATTACTTCTTTTCCTTTCACCATACTTTCATACTTCTGCTTTTCATAGCTCCTCTCTGCCTCTGCCGGTTTGTTCAGTTGAATGGTGCTTTCCATGATATCGTACTTGCGGTTGATGAGATCGATTGCCTCATCCAGGTTTTTTTGTTGCAGCGAATTGTCCGATGTTAACGCTTTGAGATTCGCAAAGGATGTCAATACTTTTTGACGGGAATTATTATAGGGCTCTAAAAATAAAGGATCTTTTCCGGTAGCCAGGAAACCACGATGTCCTGTTTCCGCATCTTTCATGCAGGAAATTAAATTTTCCGCTTCTATTAATACATCATTCGTATGATTAACCAATTTGGAGTTATCGATCAACTTTTTGATGCTGGTAAAGGAAGCATATAAACTCACTAACAGTAGGGCAATGGAAATAGTAAAAACGGTCTTTAGCTGACGAATAACGTAGGTGTTATTGGTGTCCGGAACAGCGGATTTCGATTGATTCATAAATTATTTATTGTGATGTTGATGAATAGGTAGTACAATAATAAAACTGGTGTCTTCACTTTCTTTACTTTTTGCAGTAATCAGTCCGTTGTGTTTATCCACAATTTTTTTTGCAATAGCC
>CAZMRM010000518.1:0-2127 GCA_964568515.1 uncultured Chitinophaga sp.
AGTATGTACAATACACCACCCGTGTTCCCGATTTATGTTTCCTTGCTTACTTTAAAATGGTTAAAAAATAACGGCGGTATACCCTGGATCGAAAAAGTCAATCAGGAGAAAGCAAATACCATATATGCCGAAATTGATCGCAATAGCTTGTTCAAAGGAACAACAGAAAAAGAGGACCGTTCCAATATGAATGTAACATTTGTGATGCACAAACCGGAATTAGAACCTGAATTTGATAAATTGGCCAAACAGGCAAATTTAAGCGGCATACGCGGACATCGTGATGTGGGGGGGTACCGTGCTTCTTTATACAATGCCTTGCCATTGGAAAGTGTAAAAGCGCTGGTGGAAGTAATGCAGGAATTTGAGAAGAAATTTGCCTAATCTTTTGTTACAGCACTTTAACCAAAAACGCGAATGGAATTCCATTCGCGTTTTTGATATACCCTTTACTGCGTAAACCTAAGCTTTTTTGCGGGTTTACCAATTCAAGAATTCTTTTAGTTGTTTATCTAGTACTTTGATGGTATACTCATCCTTGAGTTTGCCAGATTCGTCCAGTAAAGTTAACACACTGGAAATAGGGAGTTTATTAGGGTGTACATGAATGCTTAAATAATGAAGTATACTGGTAAAATGATCCATCCCTCTCAAATTTCCCGCTCTGCCGGAAGATACACCCACCAATGCCGCCTTTTTTCCCCGATTGATATCCGGATGTATCGCATCCATAAAAAGTTTTAAAATACCCGGAAAACTCCCATTGTATTCCGGAATGATAAAAACAAATTTTTCTGCCAGAATAATGTATTCTTCCAGTAATTGTTGAAATTTATCGGATTGCTTTCCATACAAATCAATGAATTTCATATCCGGACTGAGTTGCTCTAACGAAAAAAGTTTAGGCACAACACCTTGTTTTTCCAATAGTTGCAAACAGGCAAACGCAATTTTTTTGGTGCTGCTATTTGGGCGGTTGGTGGCAGAAATAATAGTGATCATCATATATTATTATTAACAAAAAACTGTTTAAAAGTGCCTGATAAGTTTTAACTGGTTACTTTTGCCAAAAAATGTATTTTTATTGGCTTAAAAAACTAAGAACACAAATGTAAAGTATATTTATGAATATCACTTATAATGGACATTCTTGCTTTGAGGTGGAGATAAATGGAAAAAATTTATTATTTGATCCGTTTGTATCACCTAATAAATTGGCAGAAAAGATCAATATAAATGCAATAAAGGCTGATTATATATTAATTTCGCACGGGCATGAAGATCATGTAGCGGATCTTATTTCCATAGCCAAAAGGACGGGAGCAAAAGTAATATGTGCGTACGAAATTCATACATGGCTTCATCAGCAAGGAATTTCAAATACACATCCGATGAATGTCGGTGGAAAATGGAAGTTTGATTTTGGAAGTGTCAAATGTGTAGCTGCGGCGCATTCCTCGAGCTTACCCGATGGAAGATATGCCGGTAACTCTATGGGATTTGTTGTGGAATGTGAGGAGGCAAATTTTTACTACGCTGGTGATACCGCCCTGACGTATGATATGAAATTGATTGGTGATTATCGGTCGGTTGATTTCGCTTTTTTGCCTATTGGCGATAATTATACAATGGGGCCGGAAAATGCCATCATAGCGTCTGAATTTATCAAATGCCGTAAGATAATAGGTATGCATTACGATACATTTGATTATATTAAAATTGATAAGGAACTGGCAGTTAATAAGTTTGCCAGATCTGGAAATGAATTGATACTTTTTAATATTGGTGAAACAAAAAATATCCTTGCCAATAAATGATTATTAAGTGATAAATAGGCTCATCAATAAACAAATTATAAGCGAATAAAATGGGAAAAATAATAGCAATTGCGAATCAAAAGGGTGGAGTGGGAAAAACAACAACAGCTATTAATCTTGCAGCCAGCCTGGCTGTCCTTGAATTTAAAACACTATTGATAGATGCCGATCCTCAGGCCAACTCTACATCTGGAGTAGGATTCGATCCCCGCAATGTAAAAACAGGGATTTATGAATGTATCATCGATGGTGTTGAACCAAAAGACATCATTCTGCAAACAGAAACTCCCAATCTGTTTTTATTACCTGC
>CAZMRM010000519.1:0-2124 GCA_964568515.1 uncultured Chitinophaga sp.
GGACCGCTTTTTTTTGCACTGCCATTACTATCGGTGATGTTCAGAATATAAATTCCAGCTTTTAAATTGTCAATGTTGATGGCATATCGATTCGTTCCACGCGAATAGTAAGCGTTCAGTGTAGAAATGATATTGCCGAAATTATCAATGATCTGTACATTCATTCCTGCATCTGCGGGTAACTTCATGTCAAAAAGCAGTTCATCACCGGTGACAGGATTTTGTATGATAGACACTTCAAGATCCTGTTTTGTTTCCGTGCATTCAACAGCCAGTATATTAAATGTTTTAGAGGTGCCATCATTGTCTGTTTGACTTAACCGGTAGTAAATAATAGTTTCGTTTGTCGGACAATTTTCATCAATGAACTCATAATCTTTACGGGTATTCGAATTTCCTGCAGCCATGACTTGCCCTATGGATTCAAAATTTTCAGAATTATTGCTTCTTTCAATTGTAAAATGATTGTTATTTTCTTCGCTGGCTGTTGACCAGCTGATCCTGATTTTTTTATCAGTTAAACGTTCCAGATCAAATGACAGTAATTCAATAGGCAGGACCCCGCCTGCTGCTCCTCCAAAAGCAAGGTAATGCTGATTGCCGTAGTTAACATCGGAGCTGCTGCCAACCTGAAAACCGCCGTTGGATCCGGATGCATAAACAGACTGGATCAGGTTGCCTGCATTGGCCACATTATTTAAATATTGAGATTTATCACCGGTGATATTTCCTCCCCTCATTACCATTTCACCGCCTGAATTCGTGTTTGTTGTCATTACAAAGTTGGGTTTAAACCCTGTAACGGCAATGTTTCTGTTATCTGCACTATTTCCACTAAAAGAACTGATCACACATTCCCCTGCATTTTCTATAAATCCTACATAATGATATTTAACATTATTAACATTTGTATAAGGTGAACTGGAAGAAACGGGAAAACCTGTTGCAGGAAAGGATGAATAAGGTGAACCGTATCCTGTTGCTACGGATGAACCGGTTTTCCATCGGGAGTCATAGGCATATCCTCCACCCGAACCATTTGTGAACAGCGCTGAGCTTCCATAATCATCTTCGGGAAACACCAGGACCCATTCGGTTTTTCCTCCTGCATTTATAGTTCTGCTTGACGAACCATTACCTGTATAAGTTCCGGTAACAACCGAAGTTCCTTTTTTTATGGCATAAAAATAATAAGTGGTACCATTGGTATTTACATTTGCATTTGTTCCAAGCCGGAACCCACCTGGTAAGAAAGAAATAATAGCATCCGACACACTAGGTGTAACACTGGTATACTGCCGGGAAACGGCACCTGTCATAGTATTGGTTTTTACAAAAGCCGGTTGTGCGGCATCTGCTTTGATCATGATGAAGTCTGGCTGGAACCCAAGGCCCGTAATATCATGATTAGTGGTACCATTCCCGACATAAGAGCCAACCATCCAGGTAACTCCCATAGATGAACATGAAAAAGCTAGAATAAAACAACCAATGACGAATGTTTTAATTCCGGATGTACGTAGTAGTGTATTCATGACTTTCCCTCTTTAGATTATTTTCAAATCAAATCGCAGAATCAACAAGGTTTTAGAAAGCGCAGAATGTAATGTAAAGAGAGGTATGCCTTTTACTTGACAACCGGCTGGAAAGTTACGGATGACCGGATGATTTTCGAAAAACCATCCGGCATTCGTCTATGCCTGTTCAGGATTCAGGTAATGTATTAAAATATAAGTATCCTGTTTTTGCTCTTCCGTCGATTTCCGTACAAGAGAACCGGAAATTCCGGAACCTTCATAAATGGAATGAAAATTCTGTTATCAGACTGGTTTAAAGTTCTTAATTTAGTAGGTCTTCCATTCAGGTTAATATTCTGTAACATACGTTGACATACGAATGGCATTCATTAAAAATCATAATCACAGAAACAATCAAAATAACCAGCTATGCAATTTGGAAAAGTAGAATCTGTGGAAGGAATTGATCTTTCATTACCTTCTGATCACCCGGATACCTTAAAAGTATTGAGTCTGAAACCGCCTTCCCAAGTGTTGAAGGTGGCGGTCGGATGTGCCAAATGGAATAAAACGGATCTTAAAAATTTTTATCCCAAAGGTGTAAAAG
>CAZMRM010000520.1:0-2122 GCA_964568515.1 uncultured Chitinophaga sp.
GTTGTTTTTAACGGGTCTGCTCCTCAGTCAATGTCAGGGACAGGAACCTCTATATTTGAATCACTAACCTTATCAAATGCTTCTGGATTATCAGTGGATAATGGTAATTATGAGGTACAAGGGGTTTTGACAATAACTGACGGAAATCTTACAAATATTGGCGGAACATTTACGCTGAGATCGGATGCAACACGTTATGCAAGAATAGCCCCAATAGCATCCGGCTGCCCTACTTGCGGATTTTCCGGTAATTTCGTTATTCAACGCTACATTGCAACCAGAAACATAGGCACATGGGCCAATCTTTCTTCACCTGTAGAGTATTCAACCATGCAGGATTGGGATGATGAATTGTTTCTTGAATATCCAATTACCGGATTTGATCCTTTTTATAACAGACCTTCGGGGACCAACGTGCTTGCTTATGACGAGCCCAGCGCAAATTATTACGAAGTAAGCCCTTCTACTCCATTAACAGCGGGAAAAGGGTTCGAAATAGGACTTACGGATGACAGTACTTTACAAACATTTTCTGGTGCAACTATAAACACCATAGGGACGCCTAATTATGGATCATTTGAAATTCCGCTTAGTTATACTGACAGTAACGGCCCTCCTTATCCCACCGGTTATAGTGGTGAGAATTTGATCGGAAATCCCTATGCTTCTGCAATATCATTAGCAGATATTGTTATTACAAATGCATTAACTACGGTAGATATTTTTGATTATACGATTAATAACTACAAGACACTTTCCGGTTCGGATTTAATCGGGCCTTGTCAAGGTTTTTGGGCATATGCTCAGGATGTAGCAGCCAGTTTTACAATCACGGAAGACAGTAAATCAACAGATGTTAATACGCCAATAGGCAGAAGCAGTATTGCAAGTGCCAACTCCTTTTTAAATCTCACATTGGCAAGTGCTGATGGAAGCCATGAAATGGCACATACATTAAAAATTGCAAGCAATGATGCTGCAAGTGACGGATGGGATAAAAACGACCACCCCTTTAGAAAAAGTCCGGTGAAAGAAGCACCAAGCATTACTGCATATACTGGAAAAATTCCGCTAAGTATCTCTACATTTAACAGCAGACATGAAACATACATAATGCCTATAAAGGTGGAGATCGGAATAAACGGAAACTATCAGATCAGCAGTACCGGCTTAAATAGTATTCTTGCAAATTATCCAACTGTCTTACTTGAAGATAAACAAACAAATACATTTATCAATCTGAATAACCAAAGCAATTATTTATTTGAAGGAAAAACCTCTGATAGTAAGGACCGGTTTGCACTTCATTTTTCCAAATCATCAACCTATGTTCCTTCTTCTTCTGTGAACCCCTATAGTTTTGATGACCAAGTGGATATTTTGCAAAACGAAAGAGGCAACACCATCTTCTTCAATTTACCGGATACAAAAAATACAACCATTTCGGTTATGGATGTATTGGGTAGAAATATTATAGAAGATCAGGCGGTAGAAGCCAAAAACCAAAGCATTACTATTACTTTACCTGTCCATTTTCAGGGTATGTATTTAATAGTTATTCAATCTGATGAGCATAAAATGGTAAAAAAATTTATTGCCCGATAACAGATTAAAAAATCAATAAAAAAGGAGATCGTACTACAACGGTCTTCTTTTTTTTTCATCCTAGCAAATAATTTTTGATCTAATTTTCAGCACCTTAGATTAACATATGTGAATTATTTTCCCCTAAATAGCCATTCGTGAACAACTCTTTTTGATTTGTACCGTATCACCCCTCCAACTAATAAATCTTTGATTTCCCCAATCATTGATCCGCTAAATCTTTGAAGCATTTTTTATGGAGAGGAAACACTTATTACCCGGCATTATTCTCTTTTTTCTTTTAGGAGTTTCTGGTTTAAACTACGCTACAACCTATTATTCCCGGGCAAATACTGCCTGGAATTTAGCTTCTACATGGTCAACCGTAGCTTGTGGTGGAGTGGCCTCCGCTTCTGCTCCTATTGCCGGTGATGATGTAATCATCTGTTCGGGCTACACTGTCATCATCAATACTGCGGCCAGCTGTCAGTCTTTATCCCTTAGCGGGACTGTTAACTGGACATCTGCTGCTACCCTT
>CAZMRM010000521.1:0-2111 GCA_964568515.1 uncultured Chitinophaga sp.
GATTGGTTAAGATCTGTTCCATTGCCTCCGGTATACCATGTCCGCGGATGGCCTTTGATCCATACAGAGCCATCAATCCTACAATTACACCTCCTATGACAGGAACAATAATAACAAGGAGCCCATAGGTATGATGAGCAGGATCCGATGGGATCAAAGAAAAGTTCCCATAAAAGGAAATATTAGTAATAAGATTGATCAGATACACCAATATTTTAGCAATAACGCTTATGCAAAGTGCAATTAAAATAGCTAAACCTGCAATGGTAAATAATCTTTTTTTGTCTTGTGGTTGATGGGATTGAAAATTTTCCCGTTCCAATGTCGGATTTAAAGAAACAGAAATTGGTATTCCATTGTTTAAGAGATTCTCTTTTTTCATTGTTCAGTCATTACAAATTATTATAATAGTAAAAGGCCAATATCATGATTCCCTGAAGGAACATGGTACCATCTAAAATCCCGTAGTGATAATAAGGCAAAGCCCTTATTTTTCTAGAGTACAGGAATATAAAAGTAGTTAATGCTGAAATACCGAGTGCCATAATTATCCAGGTTTCGTGATAGTTGAAAAGCGAGATAAGAAAAAAAAGAGTTAATGCACCATAGGAGATAAAATAAGAGATCCGTTCATTGAATAATAGCGGAATTGTTTTTAATCCATCATATTTATCTGCTTCAACATCCCTGATATCAAACGGGATCGTAATTGCGAAAACAAAAAAGAAACGTTCCATAAGCATTAAAAGAACATGTATATCATTGCCGGATTTATTTGCCTGAATAAGAGGTAGCAGGATGGTAGAGGCCGACCATACGAAGGAGATCATAAATATTTTCAGGTAGGGGATGTCTCTGAATCTGAAAATATTTTTTTTGTTTTTGAAAACAGGGGTCGAATAGAAAAGTGTTAATACGGCAATTGGTGCCAACGTAAGCAATACTTCTTTTTTAGCTGTTAGTGCCACACAAACGAATCCTGCTGCAGAAATGAAAACGAGAAAATAAAAAAGATACAAATGTTCTTTGACCCATTTATGCTTAATGGAATCCAATGCCTTTTTATTTGTTAGAATGGTAATAAATCTGTGAATATTATACTCGAATAGGGTAGCAAAAAATATAATGAATAAATAAGGATGCCATTGTGGCCGCATTCCCAACAGAATTTGTGTTTCTACTGTAAGAAAGACTGCAGCAAGTGAAATAAATATATTAGAGTTTATAAGGACTTTAACAAGTTTCAAAATAAAAGCATCAGTTAAACGCATAAAGATTATCATGAATAATCTTTATGCGTTGAGAATAGATTAATTCAGGTGTAACAACTGTGGACCGAATTCTTCAAAAAAGATGTTTTTTGCATCAATCCCTAATTTCTTTAAATCATTAAATTGCTTTCTGATAAAAAGGGAAGGCCCACAAATATAATAAATTGTTCCTGCTTCATGCTGTAAAAAATTGATCTGGTTGATATCCAGGTAACCCTCATAGATATTATCCTTTTTGTTTTTTGCAGTGCACTGATCATAAAATGTATATGTTTGCAGATTATTGTTATTGACAGAAAGTGTTTTTACCTGTTCTTTAAACGCGTGTACCGATTCATTTCTGCAACCATGCAGCCAGGTAATGGGAAGCTTTGTATCCTGTTGTATCAGATGTTCCATCATACTCATAAACGGTGTTACTCCTACGCCTCCGCTAATAAACATAACAGGAGCGTTCAAATTTTCCGGCAAAACAAAGTTCCCGGCGGGAGCACTAAGTTCCACAAACGAATCAACACCCATCTTATCATGCAGCTGATTACTGATCATACCATTTATATCAAGTGTATTATTTGTTTCCCGTTTAACGGAAATACGGTAATATGTTTCAGAAGGTGCGCTGGAGATACTGTATTGACGGATTTGATTCATTTTTAATTCGGGCAAAAGAAGCTTAATGCTGATATACTGTCCGGGTTTATGAAATGGCACTTTGCCACCATCGGCAGGATATAAGTAAAAGGAACAGATTTCTGCTGATTCCATTTCTTTCCGCATGATCTTGAACAGGCGCCAACCGGTCCATCCGTGAGGTTTTAACGTTTGAGCTTTATATAAATC
>CAZMRM010000522.1:0-2097 GCA_964568515.1 uncultured Chitinophaga sp.
TGTTTTCTCCATCCTCCATTATATTATCAAACATTTGCTTTCCACTCTTGTACCATGCCTGACTTAGACCATGTCGTTTACCCTTTTTAAATTGATACAAACATTCACGAACACCATTATCATAAAAAGTCTCTACCTGAATTTTATAACCATCTACAAATGTTTCAACTGCCTTTAATTGCTCTTTAATATCAATATTGCTGCTACTGACATTTATAAAATAAAAACTATCCAAACCTGTATAGGGTTTGCCATTTACCAGTTTTGGAATGGAATCAGCGTAATAAGCTCTGAAATACCCTCTGGGTACATTTATCTTTGAAATAATGCTGTCCTTTTGCCCGTAAGCTTTTACGAAAAAGAAAAGAAATAAAAATAGATGGATGACTCGCTTTAAAATTATCACAGTTTACACAGGGTTGTTCATACGAGTTATTTATTATTTTTTTTCTCCAAATTATGGATATCAGGATTATACTTTTTTTCTTTTATCAGTTTATTCTTTTCGTAATGTTCCTCCTTTATCAATTGCCCTGATTCGTTCCAGTATTTCCATACTCCTGTTTTTATATTGGCCTCCTCTATCGAATTACCATCCTGATAATAACCGATTAGTTTAGGTTTGCCATTACCGTAAAATTCACTGTATTTACCTACACGATAAAAATTGATACCTATGATTGTTTCTTCTTTTAAAATAGTGCTATCATTGGCATAAATCCTGTCAAATTGTTTTCCACAATTCAGGATCCCATGCGTCCTTAACTGACCGTTTTCATACCATGTTTTTCCTTCATAGCCATGAATTCCTTGACATTTAACAGAATCTCTAATTTTTTTTGAAAACGAGGACAGTTTACCGCTTTTATAAAAGCCCATACTGATTCCATGCTCATCATCAAAATAGGATTCCATTTTGCCATCTTCATAATATAGAGCATGAGAGCCAACTGCTTTTCCGTCTTTCATCCTGTAATCAAACATGACCATTCCGTTTTTATACCACCTTCTATTAATCCCATCCTTTTTGCCTTTTTTAAATTCAAAATGACATTGAGGAAAACTATTGTCAAAAAATGTTTTTAACTCCGTTTTAAATCCATCCTGGTAGGTTTCGATGGCCAGTATTTTTTCTCCCTCCATAGTAATATAAGAGCTATCAGTACCGGTATAGGGTTTACCATTGATGAGCTTTGGTTTACTATTACCCGAATATACCTTGATATGAGGAGGTCTTACTATTTCCAGCGATTGAACTTCCTGAGCCTGAGAGGAAAAAGCAATAAAAAAAATACTGATTATCAAACGTAGTTTCATATTAATCTGCATAAAAATTTTCTATTACATCCATTCTTGCGTTAAAATAAGTAGTTAAATTATTATACGATTCATATTCCATTCCGGTAAAAAAGTAATATTGTTTTCTTAGTTCAATTTTTTTGCACTTACTATTTATCGCCGTCTTTCTCTTTTATTCCCTTTGAATCTTCTTTTACTTTTATCAATTTATTCTTTTCGTAGTATTCGATTTTAACCAGTTTACCTTTCTCATTCCAATACTTCCATTCACCCGTTTTTACATTGGGTTTATCTTCATCAAAATAACCTTGCATTTCCAATTTACCATCGAAATAATAGGTTTTTATCTCTCCTACATAATATAACGGCATATTAACAACAGTAGCCTCCCTGATTTTTATCGAGTCATTGGCATAAAGTGTAAATTGCTGCTTTCCACAATTCATCACACTCTTTTGCTGAAGCTGTCCTCTTTCATCCCAATAGGTTTCCTCAGAACCATTGCCATTAGGACATTTGGCGGAATCAATAATTCTTTTCGACAGCTGAGAAGTTTTACCATTTTCATGAAATTTAACTGTGATACCAGAACGGTTATCTTTTATATTAAGAGGAGCTCCATTTTCATAGAACGTGATTTGTGTGCCTACATCCTTTCCGTCTTTCATGGAATCATTAAAAAGTATTGCCCCGCTTTTATACCAACCTTGGCTTAAGCCATCACGTTTACCCTTTTTAAATTGATACAAACGTTCACGAACACCATTATCGTAAAAAGTTTCTACCTGAATTTTATAA
>CAZMRM010000523.1:0-2091 GCA_964568515.1 uncultured Chitinophaga sp.
GCAATCCCGGTCGATCCGCTCCATTATTAATTTAGTCCCGTAACTTTTTTATTGAATAGATAGTGACATAACATCCATTCATTTCCATTATTATACTTCCACAACTCAGCACAAGCCATATAAAAAATTCTCCAGTATACCCACCATTTTACAGCCTGTTCTTTTCCATATGTCTTTTCGAATAGAGGTATGATCTTCTTTTTATGCTTGTTCATATTCTGTAACCAGGCTTCAGAAGTCTTACTGTAATGCATTCCGTTTACAAACCAATGTTTCTCGATAGCAACATGCTCATTAAAATACAAGAGTAAATGGTTACTTGGCATTATTCCCCCTGTAAAAAAATATTTACTCATCCAGTCCGAATCATTAACCATTTCAAATTTATATGCAAACTCTTTGTGTGAGAAAATGTGAATAAACAGTTTTCCATTCTGCTTCAAAAATCCGGCAACCTTTTGCAATAATTTTTGATAATTACGCACGTGCTCAAACATTTCAACCGACACAACCCTATCAAATGTTTGAGCAATGTCAAATGTATTAATATTGGCTGTGATAACGGTCAGATTAACGATACCGCGTTTTTGACTCTGTTGATCAATATACGCTTTCTGAGTTCTTGAATTGGATACAACGGTAAAATTGCTCTTAGGAAAATTGACCGCCATGTAAAGCGAAAGAGCTCCCCATCCACATCCTAATTCCAGCACGTCCTGCCCATCTTTTAGTTCGGCACGGGAGCAGGTCAATTGTAACATGTCTCTTTCGGAAGTATCCAAATCAATCACACCTTCTTTCCAATAACCACTACTATATTTCAGATGTTTTCCAAGGCAATATTGGTAGAATTCTGTTGGTAGCTCGTAATGCTGTTCATTCACATCAGCAGTATTAATGGCAATTGCGGATTCCTTTAATTCTTCAATCAGTTGCATTAAATGCATCTGTTGTGCCTCTGTGCTTCCTTTATTCTCATCCTGTAGCCGTTGTGTCAATAATTTACGGATACCATGCCTGATCATAAAATCAGGAACTTTATTTTTCTCTATCAAAGCGTTATACCACATGTGTTAAGCTATTTAATAAAACATATACATAAGTACAAATCATCCGGGATTTCAGAATCGGCTAAAATCATGAATGATTCTTTTTTTGAACCAGAGAAATAAATACAGTTGTTGTTTGCTGATGCTGTTTGTATAATTCACCTTTTGAGTGGCAACCTGCCCCCGTCATTAAAATACAGATTACCTTAAAAATCAGTTATGCAATAGCAACGAGGCACATAATCGATATCCTGCTATCGGACTATTGATTGAAAAAGTAACACAAATAAGAGAAACCAATGGCAATAACAAATAAAAACTCATGTAATGTGTTTAATATTGGAAAACAATACTAGTAAAGAAATCTAAGAACTGCTAGTATTATCTCCTAAATTTAGTTCTGCTTGCGTATTTTGATGATTCTTACCCAACTTAAAAAGATAATTACAGGAAATGTCGGATCAAATTCAAACCATTTCTGAGCAAAATTGGCATTGTTGGGACTTTTATGATGATTATTCTGAAACAGCTCCCCCATCATTAAAAAATCTAATGGTAAAGTGTTTTTGCTGTGATCTTCATTATCATGATTGGCGTATCCGTATTTGTGACCACACCAGTTGACAATAGCACCGTGTATAGGGCCCATAAAAAAATGAACCGGCAACAATAAAAACATCCACCAGGCTGTGGCAAATTTTATATAAAATAAGGTATAACCAATAGCAAATAGAATCCTGACAATCCAAAGATCGCTTAATTTATCCACCAGTTTCCATTCCGGATAATTACCACGAAAAGGTTTTTCAGGTTGAACATTGTATTTTGCGTAATTTAAATAAATATCCTTGGTTTTCATGGTCATTTGCCAAACATCTTTAAAAAAATGAGGAGAATGCGGATCCTTTTCAGTATCACTGTAAGCATGGTGCATTCGATGCATAATAGCATATGCCCTAGGATTTAAAAAGGAGGCTCCTTGTGTTATCACTGTAAAACCATAAAAAAAACGTTCCCAGAATTTATTCATGAAAAACATTTT
>CAZMRM010000524.1:0-2090 GCA_964568515.1 uncultured Chitinophaga sp.
TGCAACTGGCGGGGCATTGGGTTCCACGCTTGGTCAATTGCTTAAGATCACACATCATGAGCGAAAGATTTTGCTGGCAGCCGGTGCAACTGCCGGTATGTCGGCTATATTCGGTAGTCCTATTGCAGCCATTTTTTTAGCCATTGAACTTTTGTTGTTTGAATTTTCTCCCCGTTCTTTAATACCTGTTGCACTTGCTTGTATTGTAGGCGCAGCCGGGCATCACCTGTTATTTGAAGAGGGTGTGGTATTTCCAATGAATTTTAGAATTGCTTATCCTTCCAACCCTGCCTTGGGAATGTATGGTATATTGGGTCTGGTGATCGGATTATTATCAGTTCTTGTCACAAAAATTGTTTATTTTATTGAAGATGGATTTGAAAAAATTCCTGTTCATTGGGCATGTTATCCGGCCATTGGAGGATTGGCTGTTGGAGTTGCAGGATATTTTTCGCCACGTACCCTTGGTGTCGGTTATTATAACATAACCGATTTACTTTCGGGAACATTACCGCTGCAAGTCGTTTTATCGTTGTGCTTATTAAAATTTGTTTCATGGTCCATTTCTTTGGGTAGTGGTACATCAGGAGGAACACTTGCTCCCCTGCTTACTATTGGTGGAGCAACAGGTGCGTTATTGGGCAGTGTTATCATTTATTGGTTCCCAGCAGCCGGGGTAACATTGCCTTTGGCAGCACTGGTTGGTATGGCGGCTATGTTTGCAGGTGCATCCCGTGCATTTCTTACTTCTATCGTATTTGCTTTGGAAACCACAGGGCAGTCAGCTGCACTTTTACCATTATTGGCAAGTTGTACTACAGCCTATTTTACTTCTTTTTTTATTATGAAAAATACGATCATGACTGAAAAGATTGCCAGAAGAGGAATTAAAACACCTCATTCCTACGAGCCGGATGTATTAGAAAAATTAACCGTTGAACAGGTCCTTACGGATAGCGGAATAATTATCAGCGAAGAAAATACAATAAAAGAAGTACGGGAATGGTATGCGGAAGGCGGAGATAAAAATAAATCAAACTATTTTATAATTGCAAGTAATGACGGAACTTATAAAGGAATATTAAGCTCCTCAAACCTTCTTAGCAAACATCATCAGGAAGAAAATACGGTTGCCAGTTTAATAAAACGGAACAGAATTCATATAAGAATGGATGATACGTTGAAAGCAGCAGTAGAAACGATGGCCAAAGAAAATGTTGATGTTTTACCTGTGATTTCTTCCATTGAAAAAAACAAAATACTGGGAATTCTGTCTTATCAGGATATTATAGCCACTTATAAGCATGGAATAAACGATCATGAGAAAAAAGATCCGGATATTTCTTTGAAGCGTAATAAATTAAAGATATTAATACACAAATAACGATAAAATAAATTATAGGTAGTCTTTCACTATCCGTACATCCGGATAAATTTATCCGGTTGCATATTTTCATATATTTGTGTTTCAAATTAAACTAAACTATGTTTTCAAAAGCCTGTGAGTATGGTATAAGAGCAGTTATACACATTGCTGTTCAGTCGAACGAAGGTAATAGGGTAAGTCTTAAAAGTACCGCAAAGGAAATAAATTCGCCGGAAGCATTTACCGCAAAAATATTGCAACAACTTGTAAAAAATGATATCATTAGTTCTATTAAAGGTCCGAACGGAGGATTTGAAATAGAACGCAAAAAAATGAAAGAGATCAGTCTTAGTCAAATTGTTTCGGCAATAGATGGAGATACGATTTTTAAAGGTTGTGGCCTGGGTTTAAAAGATTGCTCCGAGATTCACCCTTGTCCCGTTCACTATAAATTTAAAAAAATACGTAATGACCTTCGGAACATGCTTGAAAATACAACAATATATCAATTATCGCATGGGCTGAAAAAAGGATTAACCTTTTTGAAAACATAGCCCTACCATATATTACAATTTTTTATTGACCATTCAAAAAAATTTGAGTAAGTATCTTTTCTGGCCTACGCACCTGATTATATAACCCTTGTTCCCTGACTGTTAAATCAAGTCTTGAACTGAATTTAAGCACTGAACAGTGGGTGGGCAAGAGACTTTGCCGGGGCGGC
>CAZMRM010000525.1:0-2077 GCA_964568515.1 uncultured Chitinophaga sp.
CAGCAACAGGTCCTTTTGACAGGTGGCCGACTGGTCGTGGCTTTGATCATTTCTATGGCTGGCAATTAGGACACACGGATCAATATCATCCCAATCTGTATGAAGATAACAAGGTCATAAATATTGAACCCAACACAAAACATGTAACCACACTTTTAGCGGATAAAGCGATCAATTACATTGCGAATCAAAAATCCATTTCACCTGATAAGCCATTCTTTATGTATTTTGCAACAGGAGCTATTCATGCTCCTCATCAGGCAGATAAAAAGTGGAGAGACCTGTATAAAGGAAAATTTGATAAAGGATGGGATTGGTATCGTGAAGAAGTTTTTGCACGTCAAAAAAAACTAGGTGTTATTCCGGCAAATGCACTACTTCCCGATCGTGATCCTACTGTGGAAGCCTGGAATAAATTAGATCCGCAATCCCAAAAAGTATATGCCCGGTATATGGAAACATATGCCGCTTTTATGACCCATGCGGATTATGAGTTCGGAAGAATTGTCAATTATTTAAAAGAGATCGGTCAGCTGGAGAACACCATCATTATTGTAAGTATCGGTGATAACGGATCCAGTCACAGCCCTCGGCATGGAAGCTACAATGGCTATATACAAAGCCTTTCCCCTGATCAGCAAATAGCAGAAGTTTCAAAGCACCTGGATGATTTTGGAACAGAACATTCGGATATGGATGCACCTTCGGGCTGGACACAGGCTTGCAATACTCCTTTCCGTTTGTGGAAAGCAGATGCCAACTCAGAAGGTGGTACACATCAACCACTCATCGTTTTTTATCCCCAAAAAATTAAAGAAAAAGGCATCCGCAATCAATACGGACATGTGATTGATATTGCTCCAACCATCATTGATTTAGTAGGAGCAACTGTTCCGCAAGTAATTAAAGGGCATTCACAAAAACCGATTGAAGGAAACAGTTTTGCCCACTCTATACAGGATGCTAACGCTGCAAGTAAACACACCGTGCAATATTATGAGTTAAGGGGCAAACGTGCCATTTACAAGGATGGATGGAAAGCTTCCGTGTTTCATGTTACAGGGACTCCGTTTGATAAAGATGTTTGGGAATTGTATAACCTGAATGAAGATTTTAATGAACGGATCGATCTTGCTGATAAAAATCCCGAAAAATTAAAAGAGTTACAAAACCAGTTTGATGAAGAAGCAAAAAAGTATAACGTATACCCCTTGATAGATGCATCACAAGTTAAAGGATCAGCCGGCCGGTCAAGAAGCGTGTTTGGAAAATCAGATAAAATTGTTCTTTATCCCGGAGTGGATCAGTTTTTAACCTACAGTGGACCTCAATTCCAGGCACAATCCTTCTCCATTACTGCCAATGTCCTGCTTCATTCCAAAAATGAACAAGGCGTACTGTTTGCCACCGGCGATGGATTCGATGGATTAAGCTTGTATATAAAAGATGGAAAATTTGAAGCCGCCCATAACACAGGCAGCATTGTCAGGTATCTTCAATCTGAAAAAAATATACTCACCTATTTAACGGATCAAACTAAGAACAACAAGTTACAGTTAAAATTTGAACTGAATTATATTGCGCCGCCAAAGAATGACAAAGGTGGTATTAATGGACATGATCCGGCCGGAACCGAAACGCTTTATATTAACGATATCAAAGTAGCAGATCGTCCGATAACAGCTGCTGAAGCTAAATACATTGCTAATTATAAGGATGGGATTGATGTAGGACAAGATTTGAATTCTCCGGTTACGGATCGTTACAAGGTTCCTTTTCAATTTACAGGTGAGCTGAAAAATGTAACGATTGAATATCATTAAAATAAAAAACATTCTCCAATAAGAATAACTCTTAATGTCTGAAATGAAAAGTGCACATGAACATAAAACAAACGCTCACTCTTTTTTTTTCATTCTTACTATTGAACCTGTTCTCCCAAAGTGAAGTAAGGGGAAAAGTGATGGATTCCATCAACGGTAATCCCATACAATATGCAGTTGTTAGTATTTATAAAAAAGGTGATGCGAAACCTTTAAATGGAAAATTAAGTGATTCAGCAGGGGCGTTTCTTCTG
>CAZMRM010000526.1:0-2060 GCA_964568515.1 uncultured Chitinophaga sp.
ACTGAAATTGTCAAAATGCGATTACAAAAAATGAACATCTGTTTGATAGCTATTGATGAGTCACACTGCATTTCACAATGGGGATATGATTTCAGGCCCAGTTATCTTAAATTAGAAAAACTTCGTGAATTGCTTCCCGGTATTCCTGTTTTAGCGCTCACTGCTACCGCTACTCCTGAGGTTGTAAAGGATATTCAGAAAAAACTGCTGTTTAAAAAAGAACATGTTCTACAAAAGAGCTTTGAACGTAAAAATCTTTCTTACGTCGTATTGTATGAAGAAGATAAACTGGCACGACTGTTAAAAATCATTGCTAATGTAAAAGGAACCGGAATTGTGTATACCCGGAACCGGAAGAAAACACAGGATATAACAGCTTATTTAAGAAGTAACAAAATCAGTGCTGATTTTTATCATGCAGGCTTGGATGCACAGACACGTGACCTGAAACAAAGCAACTGGATACAGAATAAATCCCGTGTAATGGTATGTACCAATGCTTTTGGGATGGGAATAGATAAACCAGATGTACGCTTTGTAGTACACATGGATGTTCCGGACTCTCTGGAAGCGTATTTTCAGGAGGCAGGAAGAGCCGGCAGGGACGAGGAAAAAGCCTTTGCCATCTTATTTTTCAATAAACAGGATGAACTGGAACTTCAACGTAACCTCGACACCAGTTTCCCTTCCCTGGAAGAAATACGACAAACGTATCAGGCATTGGTAAACTATTATCAAATGCCTTCGGGATCAGGTGAAGGTGTTACGGTCAATTTTGATATTGCTCATTTTTGTGATGCATATAAATTACAATCCCTTATCGTATTCAACAGTTTAAAATTTATAGAACGTGAAGGTTACTTATCGTTAACGGATGCTGTTTTTCAACCTTCCCGTGTAAAATTAGAAATGAACAGGGAAGATCTTTATAAATTTCAACTTTCGAATACAACAATTGATATTTTTATCAAATTACTTCTTCGAACCTATTCCGGATTGTTTGACAATTTTGTAAAAATAAATGAATGGGATCTTGCAAAAAAAGCGGGGAATAAACAGGAAGACATTGTCAAAATGCTCAATTACCTGCATCAGCATAAAGTGATCACTTATGTAGCACAAACAGAATTGCCGCAATTGACATTTGAACGTCCACGTGTACCTACGAAAGATCTCACATTTTCCAAAGAAAATTTTTCTTTGTTAAAAAAGCGTGCGGAAGAACGTCTAAATGCAGTTTTACATTATACTGAACATTCGCATAAATGCAGAAGTCAGCTGTTACTCGCCTATTTTGGTGAAACCGGTACCTACCCTTGCAAACAATGTGATGTTTGCCTGGAAACAAGTAAAAAGACGCTCCATACAGAAGAATTTGAAAATATAAGCAGTCAGATCAAAGGATTACTGGCAATTCATCCCATGCAGCTGAATACATTGGTAGATGCGATCACTGACAATGAGGAAGAAAAAATCATTCATACCATACAATGGATGATCGATAATGACGATATTCGGTACAATGAGGAAAACCTGTTATTTATAACAAACGGTCCGGCTCATCACTAATGCTCAGGTCTATGAAACTGGAAAAAGATTTTTATTTACGGGAAGATGTTGTTCAAATCAGCAAAGATTTACTGGGAAAATATTTATTTACCAGAATAAACGGGAAGTTAACCGCCGGAATCATTACAGAAACAGAAGCCTATGCAGGTGTCATTGATAAAGCATCGCATGCTTATAATAACCGTCGTACCAATCGTACGGAGGTCATGTTTGCGGAAGGCGGTGTGAGTTATGTTTATCTCTGTTATGGTATTCATCACTTATTTAATGTGGTAACTAATTTTAAGGATGAGCCACATGCAGTGCTCATCAGGGCAATACAGCCTGCAGAAGGACTTAAGACTATTTTACAGAGGCGAAATCTAGAGCCGGTCAAAAGCAATATGGAATTGGTAAACAGTGGTAAAAAAAAGATTGCGAGTGGACCCGGGACAGTCACTCAGGCATTGGGAATTCAAACGGTTCATACCGGACTGGATTTAACAAAAAAT
>CAZMRM010000527.1:0-2060 GCA_964568515.1 uncultured Chitinophaga sp.
CAAGCGTATTCGCATTTATCAACAATCGGATATCCCAGGTTTTACCACAGTCTGAAGACACATATATCTGTAATTTATCTTCAGAATTGGTTGTACGCTTTGCGTAGGATGAATAAAATGCAAATACAGGATTCGGACCTGTGATCTTGGTCATATCAAGAGGATAACTAATCAACTCGTGCACATTGAGTGTTGCATTCTTGGGATTTAAAAGCATTGCGGAACTCACTCCTGTATGTGCAGCAAGATTTGTACGTACCCAGGGATTTACCGGTGCTCCTGATTTTATTCTCCATTTAGCATTAGGAATAGAATCGTATTCGAAAGTTTCCTGAAAAAACCAAACCGAATCTGCAACAATAGAAGTAACGGTTATGTAATCTTCTTTGGTTTCGCTTACTGTTCCCGTTGAATTGGAAACCGTTAATTTTACTTTGTATTTTCCAGGTGTATTATAGATAATTGTTGCAATCGAATCAGTAGAGGTAGCCGGTGTTCCTCCTTCAAATTCCCAATTCCAACTGGTAGGTTTACCATTCCAGGAATTGTCTGTGAAAGTAATTTGTGTTCCCTGACAAACATCTGTCGCACTGGCCAAAAAATCAGCTTTGGATAATTTAGCCGGCAAACTAACACCTGTAGCAACTAAATTGGCAAGCGTCCACAAATTATTTCTTCCGGATGCTGTGCCATTCAATGTATTGTGCATTCTTGCTTTTTGTCCATTTGTAAACATGGTGTAACAATAAGAGTACTCCATAAAATTGTTGACATTCTCATTTACTCCTGTTGTGCAGGTTTGATCATTAAGCGGGCAAACATTATTATGTCCTTTAGTTACCGGTGTATCCATAACACTATCATCACCACAATTTATTCCCGGTGCATTTGTATTGCCCCAAAGGTGTGCAAGGTAAAAACAATGTCCTACTTCATGGGATAGTGTGTGGGAATGGGAAAGTTGAGAACTGCCAATTGCTCCTATATACGTATGCAGGGAAATAACCCCGTCTACAGCTGCAGGTCCTCCCGGGTAGGTTGCAAAAGCAGCAAACCCATCTCTTATATAGGCTACCACCCATATATTAAAATATTTTTCCCTTGGCCAGGGATTTAATTTGGCAGAATCCGTCCCGCTATCCGTAAATCGTGATGCTATTCTTTCAATTCCATTTGTAGGATTTCCCTGTGGATCCAATTGTGCCAGTCTAAATTCAATCTCACAATCTGCAGCAATCGGTTTAAATTCATTAACAGTATTAACAGTATCCGCATTCCGTTTTCTAAAGTCTTCGTTTAAAGTGCGGATGGCATCTCTTACCTGAGCATCTGAAATATTTTCACTTCCATATTTATGAATGATATGAAATACAACAGGGATGATATACTTGGGAGCAGAGTCAGGAGAGTTACTGGTGCGGCTTGTTTTATACCCATCCAAAAATGCTGTTTTATCGAGGGCTGCTAATCGCAGTTGTTCCTGTTCAAAAATCTTTCTGTAAGAAGGATCTGCTTGCAACAATTTAAGATGCATTTCGGTTGTGCCGCAAGGTTTGATTTCCTGAGCTTGAATGCTTAAGGAATAGAAACAGATAACGCAACTAATAGCAGAAAAAAAGATCTTAGTGACTATTTTCATGTGTTAAGGATTAGAGGTGATTATTAAAAAGTTAATGATAATCTTTTACAGTGGATAATACATCTTTTATGGAATGAATGTCTGCTAATATTTCAAAGTATTTCCTTGAAATACTTTGAGGATCTGCAAGCTGATTATTTTCTTGATAATTTCTAAAATCTTCTACCCTGCTAAAATCTTCTTTCTCCGCATTTCGGATATCTGATTGCATCTGTGTATTCACCACACCTGGCGATATAGAAAAAATTTTAAATCCTTTGTGAATACTTTCCTGAGGGTGTTGTGATCTTACTTTTTGTTCTGCATCTATTACTCTTGAAAGCATATCGATCCCAGCTTTAGAGGCACAATAGGTTGCCCATCCATCGACCGGTTTTTTCCCTGCACCAGAGCTGATATTCAAGATCACCTTTTCAGCATC
>CAZMRM010000528.1:0-2053 GCA_964568515.1 uncultured Chitinophaga sp.
AGGTAAGTCCAACAAATTTAAATAAATAAAGCGAAAAGGTAGAAATTTAAAAAGAGAATTTATTTAATATAAAAGGTTAAATGACTATCGGAACGTTATACCAAGCAATACTATTTATCTCTTTTTCTTTTTTCTTGAAAAAAGAAAAATTCAAGAAAACTATAATTGGACATCACCCAAGCTGGCGCTGACTTCGTTAATTATAGCCATGGCGAAAGTTAATCCGTATGCTTTTACACCTACGCTAAAACTTTGGTGTACACCGTAATCCTCACGTACCGTCTTATTCCCTTTGTACCCAGATTTTTAAAAAACTTATTTAAAGAGGCTAAATTGCCTGACCACTAAATGTGCGTGGGCAATGACACTTTGTTGGGGCAGCTTTGTGTGTAGGGTGGGAGGAAGACGCATTAGCAGGGTGGCATGTGGGATTGTCTTCCTCGCAGGGATACATCAAAGGGTCTTGAATTTTTGTTTTCTTTTTTTTCAAGAAAAAAGAAAAAGAAGAGAATAAATTTGGGACAAAGTTCCCTATATTCCCTAAAGATTAAACGAAGACAAGAATAGTGGCTTATTTTTGTTCAGTAACGGGCTTCATCAAAGTAGCGAATTTTGTAAAAATGAAGGTGGCGATGGGAGAGAATGCGAGTGCAACAATATTTTTTGGATTATTTTCCTTGGATGAAAAACCGGAAGAAGCAATTCCTGCAGTAATGAGTTTTCCTGTTTTATCTACAATTGTATAATGAACATCTACTTTTCGGAGATAACTGTCGGTTGCAATATTATAAGAATCGGCATTGTTCTTAATATCAAGCTGATTGATAAAAACAAAATATTCCGCTTTGTATTTGGAACTCAGATACGGCAGAATTTTGTCATCATTCGGAACAATGTTCGTAAACTTTTTTTCGGAACTTATTTCAACAGTTACCTGTCCGTCTTTAATACCGGTCGACTTTGTTGCCTGCATATGGCCTGATCTGGGTTTATCCAAAGGGTCGAAAGAGATACTGGTTGACACATAAATGAATTGCAGATCCTTATGCATTTTAATCGAGTCCGAATAAAATGAAATAACGGAACCATAATTTTTAAATTTCTGTTGAAGCTGAACATCCAGCTGATGTCTGAAATTTTCACGTATCTGATTAAAGTTCCACTTCGTTTGTTGATTGATCTTCTGGTCTATTTCACTCAGATACAATTTTGGTTCAAAAGGAATGATCATTACTTTTCCTGCCAGCGAAGAAGTGCTTTTACTACTGCGCGTACCTTCCTGGGCAATGGAAAGTAAAGGAAGCAGAAAAAGAAATGAAAACAGTTGCCTAACAGAAGCACACATCTTAATAGATCTGAAATTATTTAAACAGGCGGACCACATCATTGCCGTTCGCATACAATAATAATGCTAACAGGATGAACATACCAACATATTGTGCATACTCGAGAAATTTCTCATTTGGTTTTCTGCGTGTAATGACTTCATATAATAAGAACATAACATGTCCTCCATCCAATGCCGGTATTGGTAAAATATTCATGATCGCTAAAACAATACTAATAAACGCAGTAAATGCCCAAAATTGTTGCCAGTCCCAGGTTTTGCTCATTGCTTTACCCATGGAGAGAAATCCTCCGACTTCCTTATGTGCGCCTTTTACAGTAAAAATGATTTTCATCTGCTTCAGATAGCCGCCGAAACTTTCATAAGCCTTGTTTATACCTGCAGGAAAAGCAGCAGCAAATCCGTATTTTTTAGTGGCAATTTCAAAATAATGATCCAGGTTATTATAAGGGGCAATAAGAATCGCACCTTCTTCAGAAACAGTCGGTCTTACTTTTACAGTGTCATTGTTTCTCAGAAGCACCATATCAACAGGTTTGGTTTTATTGGATTTAATAATTTTGGAAACATCCTGAAAATAAGGAGTTGGATTACCATTGACAGCAATGATGCGATCATTTTTTTTGATCCCTGCTTTTGCTGCAGGTCCACCGGGATATACCGAATCGACTTCAAACGGGAAGCGTGGTTCTACCAAACGGGATT
>CAZMRM010000529.1:0-2039 GCA_964568515.1 uncultured Chitinophaga sp.
CTAAAAGAATCAGTTTAGTTTCAAGTAAGACATACCCATTGAAACAATTTCTTTATTAAAAGATGCAGGGGCAAAATATGATGCTCATTACCTCAACCCCATTGAAAATGTTTCAAAATATACGACTGTTACCTCCAAAGCATTAAATCTTGGTATTTACGGATCCGACTTAAGTTTTACAAGCATGTTTGACCAGACACAAGAATCCATGCTTTATTTAAGATGTGCCAATAAACTGGCTGCAGGTTTAGGAATCAATGGTGCATTTAATGAGAATACGGCTAACCGACTTGAATCCAACGTACAGAACAGGGATTCTTTGTTATCTATTATTTCTGATTCTTACTGGACAACGGATGCTTATCTTAAAGATAACGGACAACCAGGCGTATCTGCATTAATTGTTGCCGGAGGTTGGATAGAAGGATTATACATCGGTACTCAGATCGCAAACGTGACTCAAAATAAAGAAGTAATTACGCGGATTGGAGAACAAAAATTATCTTGAAAATTTGATCGCTTTATTGGAAAGTTATAAGGCTGATAATGCAGGGATCGTTGCTGTTCTCAACAGCCTGAATGAACTAAACGCACTCTATAATACCGTTCTAACAACATCATCCGAGACAAAAGCGGTTACTGATAAAGAGAAAAATATGACAACACTTGATAATGGCAGTGCATATTCTTTATCACCAGAGCAGCTAAAACAAATTTCTGACAAGGTTGCCGAGATAAGAAAAAAGGTTATTCAGTAATTTACTTACCTGAAATTATTTGTAAGAAAATAAATTGATTACTATGAGAAAAAAACTCTTTTATCTCTGTGGTTCACTCCTTTTTCTGGTGATGTTGCCATCCTTCTCTTTGGCACAATGCAACGCATTTGTAAAGAAAAAATGCATGTACAAAGTTGTACCTTTTACCAGTAACGGACAGGTAAATACGAATACATTAAATGCGGGTCAAACGGTTTCGTTGAATCTTTCCTTTTATGCCGGAAAAGATTATCGCATTATTGTTTGTTCTGAAGAAATACTTGGTGAAGTAACTTTCAAAGTGATTGACCGATCGAAGAAAGTTGTCTTTGACAGTTCACAAAATGACTATCCTGATTTCTGGGATTTTAAAGCCAAGTCCACACAACCTTTAACTGTTGAGGTCACAGCTCCCCCATCACAATCTACAAGTTCAGTCGTTCCGAGTGGATGTTTATCAGTACTTGTCGGTTTCAAATAAAATCAAGTGATCATCATCTGAAACTTGGCAACTTTAATAAGGCTGTTCTGCTTATTACCTGATGAAAATTACCTGATGAAATGATCAGTTAACATCTTTTTTAACCTCTACTCATTTTTATCAGATCATAAAGCCGGGGTAAATCGAAATAGTGTGCTTCCCTGAATTTTTTATTGGCTTTTACACAACCGCTCAAATGTGCAAGTAGTACCTGTATCCCGTTTCAAAGAAAAATAAAGCCCACCTGTTTCGTAAAAGTCCCGATACTCACTTAAAAATTAAAAGACCTCGGTAATAACCGAGGTCTTTTAATTGAATCCGTTTCTGGATGGTTTTTAATTCTCCTTCTTTTTAATTTACAATCAGCTTTTTAGAAAGGAGATGCCCTCCGATTACAAAGTTAACCAGGTAAATACCTTTAGAGAGTGAAGTGTTCATTAAGGAATACTCATGACGACCTGCTCCTAAACTTCCTGAAAATACCGTTGATACGGTACGACCCACTATATCCTGAACAGAGATAGTGATCTGGTCTTTTGATTCGAGGTTAAAAGCAACAACCGAATGATCTGTAGCAGGATTAGGATAAACATTCAAATTCAAACGATTGAGCCATTCATCATTTACACCTAAGGATCCTGTTACATTAATATCATCTATGAATAAGTTATTACCGTCAACACCAGTAAACCTAAATTTGAAAATCAGATTTTTTCTGGTCCTGTAAGCGTTCAAAGGTATGATCCGTAGTTCCCATTGATTGGCATTTGGTATAAAATTCCCGGTTTCCACTCTTCCAT
>CAZMRM010000530.1:0-2029 GCA_964568515.1 uncultured Chitinophaga sp.
ACTGTTAGAATAGGTAGCAATCTGTGATATGGGTGTAGATTCAAGGGCTGCCTGCCCTTTCACTGTACCCAGAAGCGGTTGCCCTCTGTCTACTCTGGCATTAATTGAACTATAAACTACATCAACGTCTATTCTCGTTTTATCATTAGGGACGAAAGATACGGACGGAGCAATCAAAATATTTTTGCTTTCCTGTAAATCCCTGAAAGAACCTGCATCCTGGTAAGCTATATTAACACGGTATAAAAGTGTTTTCTCATGATTGACCGGGCCTGTCAGATCTGCTTCTGTTCGGGCTGTATTAAAACTTCCCAGGGCGAAGCTCACTGCCTGACGTTGTTCCGTCAAGGGTTTTTTGGTAACCCTGTTTATTGTACCACCAGGATCAGAGTAACCATACAGCGCAGAGTTGGCTCCTTTAATGACTTCTATCCGCTCCATATTACTGATAAGCTCCGGGGTCCATCCTTTATTTATACGCAGCCCGTTAATCATAACATTGTTCCCTGTTACAAAGCCCCGGATCATATAATCTCCTGTGATCGACTCTTGATTTATTCCACTTACATTCTTAATCACATCGGTAATGCGGAAAGCCTGCTGATCCTGGATAAGTTCTTTTGTTACGTAACTGACGGACTGAGGAATATCCTTCAATACAATGGGGGCCTTGGATGCCAAATCAGACATTTCATTTTTATAGCTTTCCTCCTTTGTTCCCGAAATCACAACTTCTTTAAGTTGCTGTGCATTTTCATTTAATACAAAATCTATAATAAGTGTTTCTTCTGCTTTTACTTCTATATGTTGCTCTTTGGTTTCCAGACCTAGGAATGAAGCCACTAAAGCATAAGAGCCCGCTTCTATATCCTTAATTTCGTACACACCGTTTTTATCGGCTATGGATCCTTTACTGGTTCCTTTTAATCCTATGGTGACAAACTCTGCCGGTTGCCCGTCAGATGTTTTTATTGTTCCTTTTACTGTTCCTGTTTGAGCAAAGGCTAATGAGGAGCCTGCCATTAGCATTCCCAGTAAGACTTTATGTATATATGTTTTCATAATTTGTTAGAGGTATTTTTGGGTTTATTTATTCGGGGAGTACGTTAAACGGAATTTTACAAAATAGATTCTTCCTGTTCTTACCAAAGCTGTTGCTATCTGATAGTGATCAGGGCCGTAAGTGGAGGCTGTACTGTTTTTTATATTAAAAATGTTTTTGTTGCCAGGATGATTTTTCAGAAAATTTGTTGAAAACGATCTAGCTCCGATATGATATTTATCAATGAAGGTTTGTTTTACATCGCTGATGCTATAAGTGGTACATGAGCTAAGTAATGGGGACCCGGATGTAGCTTGAAACAGGTTGCTTTGTGATTTTTGTATAAGGGGATGGATCGTCCGGGATAGTGCATTGGTTCCGTAGTTCGCAGACATAAAGTCTTTTGTGATTTTCGATACGTTCAACATTGTTGAAGTATTGTTATCGTATTATCTTTCATTTCAGTCAGCTTCAATCTTATTTGGAATAATTCCGGTGGCAAAAGTATTCGCCTTGACCTCTCTCTACAATACCTAAATGGAGGTAATTTTTCTTACCCTTTATTTATGAGTAAACAGGATCACCAAGCACTTAATAAAAGTCTTGAGCTATAAAACCTGTTTCCGTTACAAAGTAAAACGTGAAAATGATTTTATGCACGGCATAACTCTGGGAAAGAGAAAACGATGGTGTAGCGAGATCGTGGAGTTGATTTCATTTCAGCCATAACTATGCTTTTACTATATTTATGGCTAAAATGAAAAAACATTTGATAATAGGAAGAAAAGATGAAATAGATATTTTAAATGAAAAGTTAACTTCCAATAAGCCAGAATTCATAGCGCTTTATGGAAGGCAGGACAGGTAAAACTTATTTGATAAGAAATGTCTTTAAAAATAAATTTACGTTCAGGCTTACTGGCCTTTCACAAGCAACTTTACAAGAACAACTTGCCAATTATAATATGACCATGCAGGAGCAATACC
>CAZMRM010000531.1:0-2026 GCA_964568515.1 uncultured Chitinophaga sp.
AAATTCAGTAGTGTATTTTTTATGAACATTTTCCAGCTCCCCTTTTAAGGTCGTATATTTTTCCTCCTGTGCTTTAAAAGCTTCTCTCGCTTTTGCAATCGTAATATTGGATTCATTTAATTCCTTTCTTAATGCAACCAGTTCCGAATTTAATTTCTCACGCTCTTTACTTAATTCATCAGAAGCCTGCTCACGCGTTTGCCTTAAATCCGAAGAATATTGCTCACGTAGACTTTTATATTCGAAATTCAAACGATTATTTTCTGTAACAGCATTATCAAATTGAGTTTGTAATACAGCTTTTACCGTTTCCAATTCACTGATTTTTTTTTCAAAAAGAGTAGTATCCGTACTTGCTGTTTGCTTGTTTTTAAAAAACAAAAACGCAATTACAACACCCAAAAAAAGACCCGTTATTAACAATACAATTTCCATTCATCACAAAATTTAGCAAAACGCTAATTTACGTATTAATTTCCTTTGTACAGATCAAAATCCGGTTAGTATTGAAAAGACCAATTATCAATAACAGCGATACTTTTAGAAGTAGTTAACAATTCCAAAATGAATTTTACCACTTCGAAGCTGGATAGGATTATTAAATTGGCTGCCAAGCGCATAGTTAATGGAAAAAATTCCAGCTTTGGTTTGAAAACTAATGCCTGCTCCAAACCCATACGGAGTATCTGTTACATATTCTTTTACATTATTATTTTCATACCAGGCACCATCTGCAAACAAATACATGTATGAATTTTGCTCAAGCAGATAACGGCATTCAAATTTAAAGATTGAAAAAGAAGAAGCGAAAATGGATTCTTCATCAAACCCTCTTAAGCTTTTTAAGCCTCCGATCCGGAACAATTCATTCTGAAAGGTGGTTTCTCCTTTTAGAAAAGCAGCCAGGGCTCCCAATTTTATAGTCATTTTTGAGAAAAAAGGAATAAAAATACTACCATCAAAGTCAGCAGTATAAAGCGTAGATAATAAATTTAACCCATCATACGCAACCGGGTTTAATTTTATATTTTTCTTAATGGATTTAGTCCCCGCACTTGCATTAATTAATGTATAGAAGCCTTTACGCGGATTAAGACGATAATCCAATCGTTCGAATTTTAGTCCAATACCATACAAATTCGTGGTCAAGTCGATTACAGGTGGTAAAGTCGTTGAAAATTCAAGGCCCTTCGTTGATAGCAAAGAAGACATTTTATTGTTATAAAATATTTTAAAATAATTTCCGCCGATTAATAAATATTGAACACCAATATTTTGATTTACATCCAAAAAGGTAGTATCCTTTTTATAAAGTTTAAAATTATAATCAATTCCCAATGGGCTTTTCAGCAAAAATGGATACATCAATCTGATCTTCAGATCTTGTGTTTGTGTTTGCAATTTTCTCCAATTAAGATCGATCAATTCTCCTCTCCCTAACCCATTTTGAAGATTCAAATGAAGATCTCCGGTAAATAAAATTTTTCCGGTAATATTATCAGGCAAAATCCCCAGAATACCATCAAACTGACTGGCACGTTTTTTTTCAAGGTAAAGAAATAGTTTATTGTAACGATCTGAAAAAATGATATTCGAAGACCTGATGGAGCGTACAAATGGAAGTTCTGCAATACGGGTGTTTATTTTTTGCAGTTGAGATTCATCGTATAAGCTCCCAGGTTTTATACCAAGGTAATTATACATGTATACAGTTGCTATTTTAGCATTTCCTTGTATAATTACACTATCAATTTTTACCTGCTTATTTTTTGTTAGTTTTAAAACAGCAGATAGTTCTGAATTGGTGATGTGAATACTATCCAGTTTGACAGAAGCAAAAGGGTAACCATTGTTCTCGTAATACCGGATAAGCAATTCCTGCATCCTTTTAACATCCTTAAAATAAACCGGTTTATGCTGATATATCTTTTCACGAAAACCAATTTGACTTAAGACCCCTTCATCCACATTCCCATGCTTTAAAAAGGCCCATTTATATTTTTCCCCAAAATCAATATAAGCAGTT
>CAZMRM010000532.1:0-2023 GCA_964568515.1 uncultured Chitinophaga sp.
TTATATATTCCAATGGATATGCCTGCAGCTCCTGTGGTTGATATAAAACCAGCCCTTTGTTTGTTGATAAGGGAGTCCAGTTTTGTTTGTGCAGACAGCAGCGTGGTGGAAATGCAAATAATGAATATATGAAATGGTTTCATCGTGTGAATAAAAATAAGGAGTCTAGGCTAAGAGTGCCTTTTCTATCGCTTTCGGAAAAAATTCATATTCCAATTCGTGAATTTTCTCAGCCAGTGTTTCTGCCGTATCTCCTTTTGAAATGCTGCAGCGGTGTTGTTCAATAATTTCACCTTCATCATAATTCTCATTCACATAATGGATGGAAATCCCGCTTTCAGTCTCGCCTGCATTAACAACCGCCGTATGCACATTCATTCCGTACATGCCTTTTCCTCCGTATTTGGGAAGCAAGGCCGGATGGATGTTGATCATTTTATTTGGAAAAGCATGAATCAGGTTTGGAGGGATCATCCATAAAAAACCTGCTAACACAATAAAATCAATGTGTGTGGCCTTTAATGCCTGTATCGTACGATCACTTTCGTAAAAATCAGCACGGGAAATGATCAATGTGGGAATCATTGCTTTTTTCGCTCTGTTCAACACATTTGCAGTTGCTTTATTGGAAACAACCAGGGCCACTTTTAGTTTATCGGATGTTTGAAAGTAATCAATAATGTTTTGGGCATTGGTTCCTTCACCGGATGCAAAAATGGCAATGTTTTTCATAGCAGACATTAAAAGCGCAAAATTACCATATTTATAGAAATCCTTTTCATTTAAATTTGAGTAAGCATCGGGATGTTTGTCCAAAACTACTTTAATTATTTTTTCAACTTTCTTATATAGCGATCAGCTTATGATGTGTTGCATGACCAGAATAACCGGAGCTGAAAAGTTGAATAAAGAACCTGTCGGCTGGAAGGGATTCGTTTGGAGGTTGGCTTTTGGAAAATACGTAATTAATTGTAATTCAGCAAATAAAAACTCAAAAAAGACCACTTTTCAGGAATATTGAAATATTTCTTTTGTATTTATAGGCATAACTATATCTTTGCACCGAATTAACCATAAAACATTAAAAAAAAATGTCTGATATTGCAACAAAAGTAAAAGCGATTATCGTTGATAAACTAGGAGTTGACGAAAAAGAAGTAACTCCTGCAGCAAGCTTTACAAATGATCTAGGAGCCGATTCATTAGACACGGTAGAATTGATCATGGAATTTGAAAAAGAATTTAATATTGCTATTCCTGACGACCAAGCTGAAAAAATCAGCACAGTAGGAGAAGCTGTTTCTTACATTGAAGCAAACGCAAAATAATTCAAAAGGATTTATTGATGAAGTTAAGACGAGTAGTAGTTACAGGCCTGGGTGCACTTACACCGATAGGAAATAGTGTTTCTGATTACTGGAATAATCTTACAAATGGTGTTAGCGGGGCCGCACCTATTACTCGTTTTGATGCTTCCAAATTTAAAACCCGTTTTGCCTGTGAGGTAAAAGGGTTCAATCCTGAAGATTACCTCGACCGAAAAGAAGCCCGTAAAATAGATCCTTTCTCACAATACGGCTTATGTGCTGCCATACAAGCTATACGTGATGCAGGACTGGAAGGCGAAAATAAATTCAATCCTGACAGAACCGGAGTGATCTGGGGCTCAGGTATAGGCGGTTTACAAACATTTCAGGACGAATGTATAAACTTTGCCAAAGGTGATGGAACACCCCGTTTCAATCCCTTCTTTATTCCTAAAATGATAGCAGATATTTGTTCAGGTCATATTTCCATTATGTTTGGTATGAGAGGCCCGAATTTTACAACTGTATCTGCCTGTGCTTCATCTTCGAATGCAATTATTGATGCAGCAACCTATATTAAATTAGGTAAAGCAGATATCATTGTTACCGGAGGTTCCGAAGCTGCCGTTTGTGAAGCCGGAATTGGCGGCTTTAACGCAATGCATGCACTTTCTACACGAAACGATTCCCCTGAAACAGCATCCCGTCCTTTTGAT
>CAZMRM010000533.1:0-2018 GCA_964568515.1 uncultured Chitinophaga sp.
CTGGCTCCGGATGACACCACCTTTATCATTCGTTTAAAAAGATCATTTACACCCTTTTTAGGAATATTGACCATGAAATTTTTTTCAGTCATCCCACATGAGGCAATAGAAGAGTATGGCGAAGATTTTAGACGTCATCCCGTTGGTACAGGTCCTTTTCAATTTAAAATGTGGGAAGAAGGTGCCAAACTGGTGCTGCTGAAAAATCAGCACTATTTTGAAAAAGAAGGAGAACAACAACTGCCGTATCTGGATGCAGTAGCTGTCTCTTTCACAAAAGACAGGGAAACTTCTTTTTTAAATTTTTTAAAAGGAGAACTGGATATGGTTTCTGGTATTGATGCCATTAATACTGATCAGGTGCTTACTACCGAAGGAAGGCTGAAAGAGGAATTTAAGAACAGTATGGTACTGCAAACACAACCTTTTTTAAAAACCGATTATCTTGGTTTTTTAATTGATGAAAAAAATCCCATTGTACAACATTCTCCTTTTAAGCTCAAAGCCATAAGACAAGCCATTAATTATGGTTTTGACCGGAAAAAGATGGTGGCTTATTTACGACGCAATTTAGGTACTCCGGCCAATGCAGGTTTTTTGCCACCGGGTTTGCCATCATATAATGATTCAAAAATAAAAGGATATGATTACGATCCGGATCGGGTTAAAAAACTATTAAAGGATGCCGGCTTTCCGGGAGGAGCCGGATTACCTGAAATCTCACTGGCAACATCCGAACAATACCAGGAACTGGCAGAATACATTCAGGCTCAATTGGGTGAATTGGGCATTAAAGTCAAAATTGACATACAAAAAGCATCGGTTTTAAATGAAAACATTGCCAATGCTAAAGTAAATTTTTTTAGAAAATCATGGGTGGCCGACTATCCGGATGAAGAAAATTTTCTTGGTTTATTTTATAGTAAAAACCGGGCACCTGCCGGCTTTAACTTTACGCATTATATCAATCCTCAGTTTGATCATTTATTTGAATTGGCACAAACAGAACAGAACAATCTGAAACGATATACCCTTTATCAACAAATGGATCAGCTGGTGATAAATGATGCCCCTGTTGTCCCTTTGTATTACGATCAGGTGGTGAGACTGGTTCATACAACGATCAGCGGATTAACCTCCAATTCTATGAATATGCTGTCATTAAAGAAAGTAAAAAAAGTGAAAAAATAATTGAAAAAATTATTGTTCCAGATACGTCACAATAGGGTAGTGATCCGATAATTCTTCATGAATGGTTCTGAATTCATAAGCTTTGAATTGATTGCTATGAAGAATATAGTCGATACGAAAAGAAGGGAATTTACCTGAATATGTTTTTCCAAATCCATTTCCTGCTTCAACGAATGCGTCCTTCAGATTTTCTGAAATAGTTGCATAAGTATAGGAAGCGGGTGTATCATTAAAATCTCCACAAACAATAACCGGGTAAGGTGATTTTGAAATACTTTCCTGGATCAGGTCAGCCTGCTTTGCTCTTTTTATAAATGCACGCTTCAATCGTTTTACAATATTTTTAGAATGTTCAATATCTTCTGTCTCTTTATTTTTTTCAAGATCATCCATATATCGGTAATCATCTGTTCCAAAAGCGATGGATTGCAAATGCATGTTATAAATGCGTATGGTATCTTTTCCAACTTGAAGATCAGTATAAATGCAGACGTTGTTGCCCCGGTATCCGAAATCCACTTTCCCTTTTCCAACAACGGGATATTTACTGAATGTGGCAATACCCCAGTGTTGGTTTTTTACAGAGTTGGTGGTGTATTCTACATGTACATGTTTGGCTTTTTGAAAAGAGGTTAATTTTTCCAGGTTGTTGTATTTGCTGCTATCACGTGAAAAAAATTCCTGCAGGCAAAGTATATCCGGATCTTCATCACCGATCAGTGAAAAAATATTATTCCTCGTTTCAAGGTTATGTGTCCAATTGTAAAGATCAAAAACTTTTACGTTGTAGGACATCACTTTGATGGGTTTCTGTGTATTGTTAGTTT
>CAZMRM010000534.1:0-2014 GCA_964568515.1 uncultured Chitinophaga sp.
GTTGCGACGATCATTGTACCTATCCCTCTTTTTTCTTTCGACATGGTTTCGCTGACCAGCGTAATACCTGCCCCCAATTCTCCTGCTAAACCAAAACCGGAGATGAATCGCATGGCTGCATATTGCGGTACGGTTTGTACAAATCCGTTTGCTATGTTGGCAAGGGAGTATAAGATGATGGATCCAAAAAGAACAGACAGTCTTCCTTTTTTATCTCCCAATATTCCCCAAAAAATGCCCCCAATAAGCATTCCACCCATCTGCCAGTTCAACAATTGTTTTCCTATAATTTTTATTTGGGGATCCGTGGCCTCTTTCTTTAAAATGTCTGTCAGGCTATCTATTCGCTCAACACTAAAAAGCAAAAGGTCATAGATATCGACAAAATATCCTAATGCGGCCACTAATACAATAAGGTTAAATGTTTTGGGAGTAGAAGAATTCATTCCTAGTATTTATTTTTTGAAGCTGTAAATGTAAGAAAGAATGTGAGATCACAAAGAGAAACGGGGGGAGTGAAGTTTCCTGATAGTTACGAGATGTAGGAGGAATGGATTTATTTTATCTTGAAGTCAAATTATATCAGAATTTACAAAAATATAACGTTTTTCAATGCAGCAGCAATGAAAACAGGGTATTTTAAAGTATTAATTGGATTTTACCATCTTTTTTCGTTACTTTTATAACGCTAAATTCTGATTTGGTGATTTTAAGCCCTCTAAAATATTATTTTTCAATATTATTATTATTCATTGTGGCGGATTCATTTTCGCAATCAATTAGTAATAATGCTACACTTACAATTATAGGTGATCCTATTCCGGAAGGTCCCATCAACGTAAGTGGCGGAAGGGGAAATCCTTATATTAACACCTCCGTTCCACCTGAAGATGAGCAGGAATTAGCTTCTCCTCAAAACATTGAGCCCACCTTTGAAAATGGTTTTTATATTCGTTATCAAATTGTTGAATCACCAAAAGAAGAGGAAAGACCGATAGGTACCGGTTATGAATATGCGTCCATTACTTCTTCTTCCACAACAGCTGTAAAGATCGGGAAAAAGCATATGATGAACATTGCACAGAAAAGCTTCAATTTTAAAAAGAAAATCAAAAGCTGGATACCCAAGCGTAAAAAAAAATACAGACCTCATTTGTGTGGCAGATTTAAATAACCCTATTTATCTCCTTCATATTATTAGTGTTAAAAAGACTTTTCCTTAATTAAATCGTGTGCAATTTTATTTATTAGCTTTGCTGTAATTATGAAACAATTGAAGCGAGGTATTTTCACTCTGTTTTTATTTATTACTTCCTTCGTATGGTCACAGTCACCACAAGGCAAAAAATACAATGATGGTCATGGAGGATTTATAGTTTTACCACTTGGTGACCTGTCCTTTGCAGATGAAGTTATTGAATTTATAAGAGGCGATCCGGATGCCATTACCGAAGCTTGTGATTCAACATTAGCACTTCATCTACCAGATTTTGCCGGCGTAGCAGAAAATTTTACCTCTTTAGGTTGTGGCGGCTCACTTACAGTTCGTTTTGTTGATAATGCATTGATCAATATTCAGGGGCCGGATCTGTTTGTTTTTGAAGTAGGAAAGTTCATTGAAACAACCCAGCTCTATGTTTCAAAAGATGGTAAAGAATGGGTGAATGTGGGTACTATTTCCGGAGGTATTACTGCTGTGGATATTGGAGACTCAGTAAAACAGGGAGAAATCTTTCATTATGTAAAACTGGTTGATTTAAAAACGGATTGTAAAGGCAGTTGGCCAGGAGCAGATATAGATGCCATTGCAGCTATTGGGTCAGGAAAACAAATTTCAATCAGCAATGGCGTTCTGTATAATGTGAATGAGTATAAATTGTTACCCGGAGCAAAAATAGAACTGGATAGCATATCCACTGAAATTAAAAACCAGAGACCTTCCCAAATTGTAATAGAAGGACATACAGATAATACCGGAGTAGAATCACAGAATAAATTATTATCTGAAAAAAGG
>CAZMRM010000535.1:0-2006 GCA_964568515.1 uncultured Chitinophaga sp.
TTATTATTTTCTATATAATGAAGTACGCATGCATTGTGTCCGGAGGCAATGATAGGCCCATAAGCAAAACCATTTGAACGGTTTCGTATAAACTCGTGGATCAATTCTGCTTCAATCTCATACTCCATCACTCCTGGTTTGATAAAGCCCAGCAGTCTGCGAAAACCTTTTTCGGTAATGTCACAAGCCTTTTGAATCAGCTCAATTTCGTAATCTGATTTAATTGCACGTAGTTTATGCATGATGGGTGCAGAACGTTCAAACGTATGCAACGGATATTGCTCCTTGATCTTTTTATTAAAACGCATCTCGGCTGTTTCTGCATTTATATAACGGCGTGTGTGCTCATTGCTATTCAGGTAAATATGCTGGGCCTGAAAAATAATGGGTTTTATAACCTGCTCGAAATGCTGGGTCCATTGCACATTTTTAATTCCGGATGTTTTTGTGGCCTGCTCTTTTGTGAGCTTTGCTCCTTCCCATATGGCAATCAATTCGCTGGTTTCTCTAACAAACAAAATCTCTTTGTGGGTACCAGTAACCGCATCCGGATAGATGAGTAAAATAGTTTCTTCCTGGTCCACACCCGAGAGATAAAACAAATCGGCATTTTGTACAAATCCCAATGAACCATCTGCATTTGTCGGTAAAATATCATTGCTAACAAAAAGTGCCACTGAATTAGGTTTTAAACTGGCAGCAAATCGTTTTCTGTTTTCTATAAATAACTGCGCATTTATCGGATCGTATTTCATAGGAATAAGTTTTAAAAATCTTCCATGTAAATGTACTATTTTATTAAAATACAAAAGCCCTTCTTTGTTATTTTATAAGAAACGTACTAAATACATGGTTATCAAATGAAGAAATCCGGTTGGCGTTCCGTTGATCTTTTGATGCATTTAAAAACAGAGGATTATTGTTCGTAGCCAGTCTTTTGGGCCCCGTATCCCTTCAAAACTAATTTAAAATGATTATAAATAATAGTGTAAGTCAAAGAATACGGATATTCCACAGCCATTCCCTTTGGATTCTGCTTTAAGAGCATTATTTTATTTGATAGAAAACAATTTGAGTCATACATTTGTACTGCTAAACTGAAAAAATCAGAATTATTAATTATATCAATTTATGAGTACTACTACTTCAAGAAATTTTTTACAATCTTCAATCGGGAAAAAATTAGTAATGGGACTTACCGGTTTCTTCTTAATTTCTTTCTTAGTGATTCACTGTCTCTTAAACTCATTCATCTTTTTTAATGATGGTGGATTAAAATTTAACGAAGGGGCAAAATTTATGGCTGAAAATCCCATCATTCGTACGATGGAAGTGGTTTTGTTCATTGGTCTTATTTTACATGCAGTGCAGGCACTGGTATTAACGCTTCAAAACAACAAAGCACGTCCTGTAAAATATGCCGTGACAAATGGTAACAGGAATAGTAAATGGTACTCCCGTTCTATGGGAATACTGGGAAGTTTGTTATTACTTTTCCTTGTGGTTCACCTTGCCAATTTCTGGGTTAAATCGCGTTTCACCGGATTACCGGGAGAAGATGCCAATGGAAATGAAAACCTGTATGCAGTGATGCTGGAGGTTTTTAAAAACGTATGGATCGTATTAATTTATATTGTTGGTGTTATATCCTTAGCTTATCACTTATTGCATGGTTTTCCTTCCGCATTTCAGACATTGGGATGGAATCATCCAAAATACAATCCTCTTATTGTAAAAGTAGGTGTTGTGTTTTCAATTGTTATTTCGTTCATTTTTGCATTGATGCCTGTATCCATATACCTGGGCTGGATAAAATAACAAAGACAAGCCAAAATTTTTTAATACAGAACTATAGATTATCAAGTATATGTCAAAATTAGATAGTAAAATTCCCGAAGGGGCAATGGATCAGAAATGGACCAAATACCAATCCTCCGTAGCTTTGGTAAATCCTGCAAATAAGCGTAGTTTGGAAATCATCGTGGTAGGGTCAGGGCTTGCCGGTT
>CAZMRM010000536.1:0-2001 GCA_964568515.1 uncultured Chitinophaga sp.
GTGTATATAGGAATAGGCATTCAGCTTCCTTTTATTTATTTGATTTATAAACTGATAACAGCCAAAGAAAAAGGAGATTTTACTATTGCCGGGAATACTGCAAAATTTATTATGCTGACAGGAGTTTGTTATTTATTCGTATTTGCTCATGCCATCTTAAATTAAAGCTATGCAATTTGAAGATTTAAAAAAGATTCATTTCATTCTAGCTTCCAAATCACCGCGCAGACAGCATCTTTTAAAAGAGTTAGGATTAAATTTTGAAATTCATACCAAGGATGTTGACGAATCCTTTCCTTCCCGGCTGAAGGCACACGAAATTCCGCTTTATTTATCTGAAAAAAAAGCAGGCGCTTTTGATGCAGAATTAAAGGATGAAACCATTGTTATTACTTCCGATACGATTGTCTGGGTAGAGAACCAGGTTTTGAATAAACCTGCTGACAGATCAGATGCTGTAAGAATGCTGCAGTTACTTTCAGGCAAAATGCATGAAGTATATACGGGTGTTTGTTTAAGATCCAAACGGAAAACAACTTCTTTTTACGCTTGTACCAAAGTTTATTTTAAGCATTTATCCATGCAGGAAATAGAATATTATATTGATAATTACAGTCCGTATGATAAAGCCGGAGCCTATGGCGCTCAGGAATGGATTGGTTACATTGCTGTGGAAAAGATTGAAGGATCTTATTTTAATGTAATGGGACTTCCATTAAAAGAGTTATACGAACAACTTCTAAAATTTTGAATCCATAAAAACAATTCTATTTTAATAATTGTAGAAAGCCTTTCGCAGAATCAGAAAAAAATTATCTTTAAGCATTCACACTTTCATCTAAAAAATAAATTTTTTTTCCTGGTTTTAATTTACCCTCAAGCTGTCAAACACCTTGTTTTACTATATTATTAACAATCAACTCATAGAGTGATCCATTTCGTTTGAACAAAAAGTTCCATTGGCCTGTTTATTGAAAATTCCATTGAAGAGAATTTTATTAACCAAATTAAAAACTTAACAAAATGAAAAAGACAGCAATTATTGGATTACTTGTACTTACAGCAAGCTTCGGTACAGCAATAGCACAAACTGAAAAAACAAAAACTGATAAAGATCATGAGCTCATTATAAGTGATAAATCCGGATGGCATAAAATAGGTGATGCAAAAGCTGATTTTAAAACAGAACGTCAAGAAATCATTGTATTAGGTGCTGATCGTTTTGCATCTATCCGTTTCAAAGTAAAAGACGCCCCTATTGATTTACAATCATTAGAGATCTACTATGAAAGCGGTGATAAACAAGATGTGACGGTAAACAGCCCCATTAAAGTGGATGGTGAAAGCCGTACAATTGATTTAAAAGGTGGTAGTGAACGCAGCATTAAGAAAATTGTGTTTGTATATAAAACCTTACCTAACCGTCAGGATGAAAAAGCATTTGTTGAAGTTTGGGGTTTAAAAACAAATACGGATAAAAAATCCTAAACAATTTGTTTGATAAATATGTTTAATAATTAACTAACAAAATAAAAAAGAGGCTCAAAAGAACCTCTTTTTTATTTTTATAATTTTTATTCATTTAGCTAAGTACTTTTTTGACCAGATCAGCAGCTTCTTGCAATGCGATAGCAGAATACACTTTCAAACCAGACTCGTCAATAATTTTCTTTGCTTCTACTGCATTTGTTCCTTGTAAGCGGATGATGATCGGAACATTAATTGTTCCCATATTTTTGTATGCATCTACAATTCCTTGTGCTACTCGGTCACAACGAACTATTCCACCAAAAATATTTACAAGGATGGCTTTTACTTTCGGATCTTTTAAAATAATACGGAATGCCTGTTCTACACGAGCAGCATTTGCAGTACCTCCTACATCCAGGAAATTGGCAGGATCTCCACCGGAAAGCTTAATAATGTCCATGGTAGCCATTGCTAATCCTGCACCATTCACCATACAACCCACATTTCCATCCAGTTTCACATAATTCAACC
>CAZMRM010000537.1:0-1992 GCA_964568515.1 uncultured Chitinophaga sp.
TAAAAAATCAACCATCATTTATATACCCACGGGATCTTCATTTGATGACGTAGTCGCTATTTTAAATGAAAATGATCTTCTAAAAAATGAAGAAAGTTTCAGATGGTTATCGAAAGAAAAAAAATATACAGAATCTGTGAAGCCAGGAAAATACAGGGTACTGGCCAAAATGAGTAATAGTGCTTTAATCAATTTATTGCGATTGGGAAAGCAGGAACCCATAGAAATAAACTTTTCGGGTTTACATACAGTTAATGAATTTATTGGCAGGGTTGGCCGGCGTATTGAAGCAGACTCCAATTCTTTATTAAGTACTATACAGGATGAAAAATATATTGGTAAATATGGATTTACAAAAGATAATATACAAACCTTGTTTATACCTGGTGAATATGAATTTTATTGGAATACATCAGTAGATGAATTTTTTCAGCGAATGGCAAAGGAATACAAGATATTTTGGACAGAAGCACGTAAACAACGGGCAAAATCCATTGGATTGTCACAAACTGATGTTTATATATTAGCTTCAATTGTTCAAGGTGAACAATGTTGTGATAAAGAAGAGAAAAAAATAATAGCAGGCTTATACCTGAATCGTTTAAAACAAGGTATGCCGCTTCAGTCCGATCCGACAGTTATTTTTGCGATAGGAAATTTTAATATTCAACGTGTTTCGATGGAACAAATAAAATATACCAATTCACGATATAATACTTACCTGCATGCAGGGCTTCCTCCTGGACCTATAGGCTTTGCACAGGAATCTTCTATCGATGCTGTTCTTAATTACACTTCGAATGAATACATTTATATGTGTGCAAAAGATGATTTAACAGGCAAGCATTGTTTTTCAAAAACATTTGAGCAGCATAAAATATATGCAAAAAAATACAGGCAGGCACTGGATGAACGGAATATTCATTAATACGCAAATAAAAATAAATCTCTAAATTACCAAAACCAATGAAAAAATTATTACTTTTTACATCACTGCTTGCCCTAACAAGCAATATGTTTGGACAAAACGGCAATTCATATTGGAATTCGATTCCAGAATCTGAAATATGGAATCCCGGAGAAAGAACCATTATTCCTGATAAGTACAAATCATTTCATCTTTCAGGAAACTTACTGAAAAATGAATTATTCGCCGCTCCTCATGAAAATGCAGTTGATATCAGAAAATCCTCTGCCATAATTGAACTTCCATTACCAGATGGTAGCATTCAAAAATTCAGAGTTGTAGAAGCATCTATTATGGCTCCGGAGTTAGCTGCTAAATTCCCTGAAATAAAAACATTCAGTGTTTCCGGTATCACAGATCCAAGGGCCAATGGAAAATTAGATTGGACTGTTTTCGGTTTGCATGGCTTCATTCGAACTACAAATGGTGATATCTTTATTGATCCCTATGGAAGAAATACCACTTCGGATTATATTACTTACTTCACATCTGACTTTCATAAAGAACCTCAACACATTGCGCCTGAAGTTGGTGTGCTTGGAGATGTCAATAAAACAGAAACTTCGGAAAGAGCAATGGAAGCAATGATTTGTTCGGGGACCAAACTTAGAACGTATCGTCTTGCATTGGCTTGTACAGGAGAATATGCCAGAGCCGCAACAGCGAAAACAAATCCAACAACGAGTGAAATTTTATCTGTTGTTACTACTACTGTTAATCGTGTAGACGGTATTTATGAAACCGAATTATCCATACGTTTGGTGTTAATTGCTAATGAAACCGATATTCTTTATGGAAATCCCAGTACGGACCCATTCAATGGCAATAACAATGCAAATACATTGATTAGCGAAAGTCAAAGCGTCATTAACCAAAGGATCGGAAGTGCGAATTATGACATCGGACATACATTCAGCACCGGTGGCGGTGGATTGGCACAACTCAGATGTGTTTGTGGCAGTCAGAAAGCCAGTGGTGCTGAATGTATGTCCGATGTCATAATTCGCACTTCCGATCCTTTGGTT
>CAZMRM010000538.1:0-1979 GCA_964568515.1 uncultured Chitinophaga sp.
TGATGACGTAAAAAGATGCAATCCAGAATCACCTGCTCTTCTTCAGTCAGATGTTTTTCAAGTGTGTTTCGTGGTTCATTAAAATAAACACGGTTTGGAAATTCCAGTGTTTCACCGTGATATTGTACCTGATAGGATGCGGAATGAATAAATCCGCTCTTTTCCATAGACAGCACATCGGTCACCTTTCTTACCTTATCTCTCAGATAAGAAGGAAAACAGCGGGTGATCTTTACGATATCATTTTCTACTTTATCATTTGAAAACCTCATTTGTTTCATGTTTATATGTACATCTGTTTCTATATTTGTATACATTTTACAAACGTATTTGTGAAAATAAGAAAATCTTTGTAAAAATCAATTTAAAACATAACAATACTCATGTCATACTGCAGAGCCATAGAAACAATGAAGGAAGAAAAAAAGGCCATTCATAAGAATTATCATGATCATCACTATGGTTTTCCTATCCATGATGATAATGAATTATTTGGAAGATTAATCATGGAGATCAACCAGGCAGGACTGAGTTGGGAAACGATTTTGAAAAAAGAAAAAGGGTTTCGAAAAGCTTATCACAACTTCAATATTAAAAAGGTAGCTGGTTATAAAGAAACAGACAGAGCACGATTGCTTGCAGATGAAAACATCATACGCAATCGCCTTAAGATAAATGCAGCGATTGAAAATGCAAATGCTATTTTACAGATTCAAAAGGAGCATGGTTCATTTGAAAAATGGCTGGAACTGAATCATCCGAAAACAAAAGAAGAATGGGTAAAACTTTTTAAAAAGACGTTCCGCTTTACCGGAGGCGAAATTGTGAATGAATTTTTAATGAGTACAGGCTATCTGCCGGGTGCGCATACAGCGGATTGTGCGATTTACAAAAAGATAAGCAAAGCAAAACCACTTTGGATGAAAAAGTAAAGAATCTAAAAATTAACTGCCCTGTTTTTTGAGCCGCCACCGATAAAACGAGCAGGCTGACAATAAAGCGAGTATATAGCTCATTTATTTCTTACTTTTTCAGGTGCATTCAAATATAGATTGAATTTTATAATCACTAAAATGCATGGCACTTGAAACTAAATGTTCTAAGGAATTTCTGCATATGCTGCAAGAAAATGAAAATTAATAAGTAACTTTGAACATCACTTATATTTTAATTTTAAACTATGAAAAACACCAACGCTATAGGGTTAGACGAAAAAGCCGCCAAACATCTTGCTGCTAAATTAAATGATTTACTGGCCAATTATTCTATCTTTTATCAAAATGTAAGAGGATATCATTGGAACATTAAAGGGGAAAAATTTTTTGAATTGCATGTGAAGTTCGAAGAACTATACAATGACCTGCTTTTAAAAATAGATGAAGTTGCCGAACGTATCCTTACGCTTGGCTATGAACCGGAACACAACTATTCTTCTTACGAGAAAAAATCAAGCATTAAAGAGAGTAAACAGGTATCCGATGGGATCAAAGCCGTTAAGGATATTCTTCAATCATTCAAGACTATTTTACCACTTCAGCGTGAATTGCTGGATATGTCAGAAAAATCCAATGATGAAGGAACCAATGCATTGATGAGCGACTATATCCGTACACAGGAAAAACTGGTGTGGATGTATTCCGCTTTCCTGAGTCATTAAAAAATAAAAAGAAAATGCCTTTCCAATAAGGCATTTTCTTTTTTGCAGACGTATCATCAAGAACAACTACACTGTTACTTGTTATGGGAAAACCACTCATTGATAAAAAATACCGTCTCGAAAAATTTCATGGCAAAGGAGGCTGGACTTATGCACGTTTGCCTAAACTCCCTAAAAACAAAAAAGGAGCTTCTTCATGGAAAAAAGTAAAAGGAAGTATTGATGGCTATGAAATTAAAAAATATCACCTTATGCCTTATGGTGACGGCTCCGTCACCATAAGGCATAAGGTGATATTTTTTAATTTCATAGCCATCAATAC
>CAZMRM010000539.1:0-1970 GCA_964568515.1 uncultured Chitinophaga sp.
GAAGTTTCATATATCAAAAATGTTATCGAACACATAAAATTATTTATTAATGACTATCGGCTTCATCCCTTTACTATTTTTACCAAAAATTATCGGCAAAAATACTGATTATTTAAGCACGGCATTGAATTTATTCTCTATTTTTGAATCAATGAATAAGGACGAACACTATATGAAACGTTGCCTGGAACTTGGTTCACGAGCTTTACGCGAGGTAGCCCCCAACCCGATGGTTGGAAGTGTGATCGTTTATGAGAATGAAATTATTGGAGAAGGTTATCATCAGATTTATGGAAAGGAGCATGCTGAAGTGAATGCGATCCGCTCTGTAAGTGATAAAAGTTTATTGAAAAAGTCAACCTTGTATGTTAATCTGGAACCCTGCTCCCATTTTGGAAAAACTCCTCCCTGTGCAGACCTGATCATTGAGCATCAAATACCCCACGTAGTAATTGGTAACATTGATACCAATGCATTGGTTTCGGGACAAGGAATAGAAAAATTAAAAAAAGCAGGTATTAAGGTAGATATTGGCGTTATACAAGCAGAATGCAGAGAATTGAATAAACGTTTTTTTACGCATCATGAAAAAAAACGACCCTATGTTATTTTAAAATGGGCACAAACACAGGATGGTTTTATTGATGTTAAACGCAGCTTAACCGACAAGGAAAAGCCTTTGCAAGTTTCAAACAATGCATCTCAAAAACTTGTACATCAATGGCGAAGCGAAGAACAAGCAATCATTGTAGGAACCAATACTGCCTTATTGGATAATCCTCAGTTAACCGTGAGAGTAATTGCCGGCAAAAATCCCTTGCGGATCGTGCTTGACAGAACATTACGAATTCCAACTGATTATCACCTTTTCGACAAAAGTACTCCTACATTGGTACTTACCGAGAAAGAAATAGCATCACACATTAACCTGGAATATGTAGGCATTGATTTTACCATTCCACTTGTACCACAAATTTTGCAAGAACTGTACAAACGCAATATTCGTTCTTTACTGGTAGAAGGCGGCGAACGTTTATTAAGCAGTTTTATACAAAGTGGTTTTTGGGATGAAGCCAATGTATTTATATCCAGCAAAAAAATAAACGAAGGGATACATGCGCCAATATTCATAGAACAACCAAAAAGCGTTGAAAATATAAACGGAGATCAGTTATTAAAGTATCGAAATCCATACTCTTCTACATTGAACAGTATACCTTCATCCATCCTTACTAAATAAAAAGAAATGAAACTACTAAGAGAAATGTGTCAAGTTCATGCACCTTCAGGTAATGAAGTGGCAATGACGGAATATGTATTAAATTATATTCATACACATAAAAAAAACTGGAAAACAAATCCAAAAATATTTTCCGGTAAGGGTTTTCAAGATTGCATCGTACTTGTTTTCGGAAAACCAAGAACAGCTATTTTTGCTCATCTGGATAGTATTGGATTTACCGTTCGCTACGAAAAACAGCTGGTAAAAATCGGCGGGCCAAGAACGGTCACAGGAATGAAGCTGGTTGGAAAGGACAGTAAAGGTCCTATAGACTGTACTTTACTGGTAAGCAAGGAGGGTGTGTTAAGCTATAAATTCAAACGGGATATTGACAGAGGAACTGCTCTTACCTTTAAACCGGAATGGAGGGAAACAAAAGACTATATCCAATGCTGCTATATGGATAATCGTCTGGGGGTTTGGAATGCGTTACAGGTTGCAGAAACACTGAAAAATGGTATTATTGTTTTTTCCTGCTGGGAAGAACACAATGGCGGAAGTGTATCTTACATTCAAAAATTCATTCATAAAAAATACGATGTTTCCCAAGCCTTGATTTCAGATATCACCTGGATAACAGAGGGGGTAACACATGGAAAAGGCGTTGCCATTTCTCTACGGGATAGTCTGATTCCGAGAAAAAGTTATGTTGACCGGATTATTTCGATTGCCCAAAAATCAAAAATTC
>CAZMRM010000540.1:0-1968 GCA_964568515.1 uncultured Chitinophaga sp.
TCAAGAAAAAGAGATAAATAGTATTGCTTGGTATAAAGTTCCCGATACTCACTTATTATTAAGATCAACGCACTGGTTTGAATACAATATTATCAGTGATCTCAAATTTAAAAGATGCTTTATCAAGAATGCTGACTTTCTTTTCAATCGGTTCAAATCCATTTGCAGTAAAGCTGATATCATAATCACCAGGGGCAAGTACAATTACATATCTCCCGGTTATTTGATTGAGTAAATAGTTTCCTACCAGCTGGTGGCTTTTACTCATACTTACCGTAATAAATACATCTCCGTAATTTACTTTTTTAACTGAATCACTTGAACTGACATTACCAGTGATTACAGAGTAACGAGGTTCCACAGCATTGAAACGGATTCTGTAGATATCCAGATCTCCTCTTCCTCCTTGCCTTAAAGCGGACATGTATCCAAATTGCCCGTTGTTGGAAATACGGAAATTATAATTGTCTTCCGGTGTATTAATCGGGTACCCTAAATTCCTTGGATTTGAAAATTGCTGTGTTTCAGGGTTAATATCAGCTTTGAATATATCATATCCACCCATACTTGTATAACCACTTGAGCTGAAATAGAGTGTCTTTCCATCAGGTGAAATATTAGGAAAATCTTCGTTATAGGGGGTATTTATTTCCGGGCCCAGGTTTTGAGCCACTCCCCACTTGCCATTTGGCAGCTTCTGTGATCTGTAAATATCTGTTCCTCCCAATCCACCTTCTCTGTTACTTGCAAAATATAAGATAGTTCCCTCACTGTTAATGCTTGCTGCAATTTCTTCTGCTTTTGTGGAATTTATATTTTCGTCAAGCTTAACAGCCGGTAAAAATTTCCTGTCACGATCCATACTAGTGCTGTAAATATCACCTACTCCTTTTTCGTTGGTGTAATAAATCAGCATTACATCACCTTTACTTGTTAAACCAATTACTTCCTGCTCTCCTTTTTCTTTTGAAACGGGTGCTCCAATATTTTTTGATTTCGTGAATTTTCCTTCCTCTACTTTAGAAGTGTATATGCCAGAAGGATAGGTCCCATCTTCTTTAGCCCTTTCAGCCCCCACAGTTGGTCGACGGCTGTTAAAAATAATGAACGATTCATCGCTGGGAACATAGGGGTAGTAATCAGCATAAGCAGAGTTAACGGAAGCTCCAAGGTTTTCGAACGTTACATCCAGAGGAAATTTCATCAATTCCTTCGCATTTATGCTAAACTGAATCTGACGATCCACATCCAGTAAATTTTCTGATGTCCCCTTACCGACTCTCCTGAACTTATTATATGCTGAAATGGCATCATCAAAACGATAGGCAAAACTATAGGCTCTGCCCAAAAGGTACATGGCATTCGGGTCGTATTGGGCATTTGCAGTGATTTTTTCCAGATACGGGATCGCTTTTGTCTTATCGATATTGGTATTTAAGTAACATACAGCAATGTTATAATTGTACTTTTCGCTTTTGGGGTCTTGTTCAAGCAATGATAAATAATCGTCGAGCGCTGCTTCATAATTATTTTTAATGAATTTTTCATCTGCTACATAAGGTTCTACCCGAATAGAAGATTGATCTTGTGCAACAACCACCTGAACAGTCAACAAGGATGGTAATAAATAAAAAAAGAGTAATTTTTTTTTCATCCTAAAAAATATTCATTAAACTTCTAAGTATAAAAAGAAAAAACAATGCTGTTTAAGAGAGCTTAAAAATAATTATTCTATTCCTATCTTTTATCATTTCAATCATTTTATTGATACGAATCGTTTCAATGAATGTTTCTTATAAATTTAAGGAATAAGTATAATGCTCACCCTTCTATTCCTGTTTTGTCCTTCCTTTGTATCATTTGTTGCCAAGGGTAACGCACTGCCATATCCAATCGTTTGAATTTTAATTTTCACCGGGGCAATCCTTGTAAGTATGTAATCTTTAACTGCCTGTGCCCTTTTTTCAG
>CAZMRM010000541.1:0-1956 GCA_964568515.1 uncultured Chitinophaga sp.
CCGCTGGCGGTAACGGCCGCAGCTCCGTTTGTTCCTCCATTACAAGCTACATTGGTTGGTATCACAGAAGAAGTGATGGCTGTAGGTTGGGTGATGGTAACAGTGGCGGTGGTGGTAGCAAGAACATTATCTGTGACAGTAACGGTATAATTACCTGCACCGAGTCCTGTAGCTGTAGCTCCTGTCCCCCCTGATGGTGCCCATGAATAAGTATAAGGGGAAACTCCTCCCGAAGCTGAAACGGTAGCACTTCCGGTGTTGGTACTATTGCATGCAACATTCGTATGTGATGAAATGGAGGCCGCTAATGCAGGACTCCATTTGAGCGCATCAATAGCCAGATAATGATAACTGCCGGTTGTAGTAAAAACGAGCTGGTCAACCTTTTTTTGGGAATTGTCACCCGTTCCTCCAAAAGAAGTCATATCTATATATGTAAATCCATTCTGCAAGCCTAAGTCAGTAGTGAATGTGTTGCCCGTAACGGTAAACTGGGTTAAGCCACCGAGCTTGCCAACGATTGTCATTGTTCCACTAACAGCCAGGTTGTCCAGATAGTTAGCCAGATAGCAATAAATGCTTCGGACGGTAAAAGGTATGTTACCCGAACTGGAAATGGTCATTCCAACATTTACATTATTTGCTTTTGTTGCATAATTATCAATGAACTTAGCATCAGGTCCCGTTCCATTCCAACCAGCAGAAGGACCAACGGCATTAATTTTAAAGGTACCCCCTGATTGTGTACTGATGTTAAATACCTGACCATTGCTTGTAAATGATGTTGCGTTTAATGTTTCATCTTCAAAATCCTCCAGAGTTTGTGCGCTTCCGTTCCATGCATATAATAAAAAGCACAAGATGGCAAATAGTAGTCTTCGTTTCATAGGCTTATAAGTTTAAAGTGTAAACAATAAATTCTAAAATGATAATCGAATGCTGCCTCCTTAAAAAAGGATGGATCAAAATGAATAAAGCAAAAAAAGGGAAGAAACATTCCCTGAAAATTCAGTAAAATTTAAACTGTAATAAAGTTTAATAAATCCACCCTACGATGATGCCAACAGAATTGTTGATAATTGGTAAATAAGAAATGTGCTTGTTTGGTACAATGCTATCAATTTTAATATTATTTTCCTAATACAAAATTTTATTAATTTCTTGGAAATGTCTTCGAAAAATTATTAATTTTTCGAAAGTTCGGCTGAATTCAAAACATATCAAAGGACAAATAAGGGGATGGAGTCGATGGGCATGAAACCATGAAGCAGTATAGGATGTAACCATATTAAAATTCCGGAATAACCGGATATCGTTTCGGCATTAACAATTAATAACCGATTATTTGTGCATTTGCAATGTTGTATTTGTTATGATATAAAAAGGATACTTCGACTGAAATAATATAACTCCAGCCCCTGAGTCCGAATTTTTGAGCAAAACAACAATCAGATTAAAAATCCATTGCAACTGAATTACCTGATGCTCTCTCTAAACCGTGGATAATTATACAATTGAATTATTCTAGAGCCAGCTTATGGAAAAAGATCCATTCTTAAACCTCAAGTGCAAAAGCCGGTTTCGCTGATTTTATTGAAATTAATTCTTCACCTATGTTAAAAAATAAAGATGTTTGAACATTTCCGGTAGATTTTGCTTCGGTATAAATTTTTGTTTTCCTTCATATGAGCCTTTATTTTCCGGTTGTTTATTGAAAAAACACATCCGTAATCTGAAAATAGTGGCATTTTCCTCTTCGATCTCTGTTTTAATATTGATTCTCAGCTATAACCTAATCCTGCTTTATGCGTAAGTAACCCGTTTCTTAACTAATCAAGCAGGAATTGCAATTTGGATCTCTAAATAATAGCATGAAATTAGATCATTTCGTTAAGTATTTTTTCTATACCCTTTTATTAGTCAGTATATTTACAAATGTCAGGGCTCAGGTAGCGG
>CAZMRM010000542.1:0-1954 GCA_964568515.1 uncultured Chitinophaga sp.
TATAATGGTGGATCCAGTTATACAGTTACACTGAAGCTGTATAGGGATTGCGGCCCGGGAACAGCAAATTTTCCAGGGAATGTCACCATTACAGTACAAGGATATAACGGTGCTGGTTTTTCACCATCACGCGATATCACCATGTCACTCGGAACAGTTACTTCTGTTCCTTCCAATCTGGATATCTGTGCTACACCGCCCAATCCAATGCCCTGTACACAAGAAGGGATTTACACAACAACGGTTAATAATCTTCCTCCCAATCCGGGCGGCTATCATTTATTTTATCAGCAAACAGCGCGTAACCTTAGTTTATCTAACGTAAAAAATGCTTCTTGTAATTGTATTGGAGAAACATTCTATACCGATATCCCCGGTACGAATATGTACTGGACAGAGGATTTTTTATTACCCAATGGTACCACAGTGGATAATGGTCCGACAGCCTGGACCACAACAGCTGGTAGTATAGCACCTGCTTCTGCTAATGTTCAAAGTAACTTATTTCAGATAACAGGAAGCAACAATGCAGTTCAAATATGGACTTCACAGATAATTGACATCTCTGCCTATACAGCAGGAGTAAATTTAAGTGCAAGTCTTAGTGAAGGTGGAACATTGGATGCAAATGATTCAATAAAAGTGTATTATCGCTTGAATGGGGGGCCGCTCACATTATTTTCTACCAATGGCTCCATAACAGATGATTTTAATAGTGCAACAGCTGTACAAACAGGGTTAATTGGAAATAATGTACAAATAATTATCAGAGTTCGTTTTGATGGGAATTCACCAAACAGTGAAATATATCGTTTTGATAACATCAATGTTTATGGAGGTAATTTTCTTGCCAACAGCGATGCGATGTTTGGTCAGGTCCCACCTCTTTTTCTTTGTGCAGGAAGACCTTTCTCTTACGACCATTCAGCAACAGATGTTGATGGGGATTCTTTAGTATATTCTTTTTATACTCCTTATGATGGAGACAATACAACTGGTCCGCTGGATCCGACATATTTAAATAATACGGCTGCATTTACTCCGATCAACTGGGTGACCGGATATACGGCGCTTAATCCTTTAGGAGGAACGCCCTTAACACTGAATTCCTCTACCGGTTTGTTGGAAGGAACGCCAACAACACTTGGGCAGTTTGTGGTAGGTATAATGGTAAAAGAATATCGTAATGGAAAATACATGAGTCAGACGCTTCGTGATTTTCAATTTAATGTGGTGAATTGTCCGGAACAAATAAGTGCCGATCTCAGACCCGTTACAATTTGTAATGGTACAACCGTGAACTTTAAAAATTATGGTGGTAGTACCGGAAATAACTGGTATTGGGATTTTGGTGATCCTACAAAAACGACGGATCACTCGACACTCAATTTTCCTTCTTATACATATCCCGGACCTGGAACATACAATGTTACACTTATTACCGGGTATAAAACAAATTGTGCGGATACTTCCACTGCAGCGGTAAATGTTGTGGCCATTACTTCAGGCTTTACACACACAGCACCTAAATGTGTAAACACGCCGGTTACTTTTACACAAACATCAACCAGTTCCAGCAATGATATAATTATAAATTCGCATTGGGACTTTGGAGATGGGAATACTTCCGCTGTAAAGGATCCGACGCACACTTATATCACGGGAGGTACCTATAAGGTATTGCTCACACTTACAACCAATCTGGGTTGTATCGATACTGTTTCAAAATATATTAAAATTGATTCTAAACCAATTGCGAATGCCGGACCGGATCAAAGCATTTGTGCCAGTATTGGAAATGTACCATTATCTGGAGTGGTGACATATGCAACTGGAGGAACATGGACAACACTGGGTAACGGTACCTTTAATCCTGATGCAACGACTTTGAATGCTACTTATGAAGCAAGTCCTGCTGATACCCTTGCCGGTTCAGTTAGGCTGGTATTGACAA
>CAZMRM010000543.1:0-1936 GCA_964568515.1 uncultured Chitinophaga sp.
CACTCATTTCGGAAGTTGAACAGGTGATGCCGGCCGCACCCATATCCTGCATACCTACAACAGCCCCCGTTTTAATTACCTCCAATGTAGCTTCCAGTAATAATTTTTCCTGGAAAGGATCTCCAACCTGTACCGCCGGTAAATCCTTTGCCGAATCTTCCGTAATATCTGCAGATGCGAATGTGGCGCCATGTATACCATCTTTTCCGGTTGCTGAACCAACGATATATACCGGGTTACCTACTCCTTCCGAAATGGCAGAAACAGTTTCACCTTTCTTTACAATCCCTGCACTCATGGCATTCACAAGTGGGTTCACGTTATAACATTCATCAAAAAACACTTCACCGGCAACAGTAGGTATTCCGAATGCATTTCCATAATCGCCGATGCCTTTTACAACACCTTTTACCAGCCATTTGGTTTTGTCCAGTTTAAGGTCACCAAAACGCAGTGAATTTAATTGGGCAATCGGGCGTGCACCCATTGTAAATATATCCCGGTTAATTCCTCCTACACCGGTTGCCGCACCCTGATATGGCTCCAAAGCAGAGGGATGGTTATGTGATTCTATTTTAAAAGCACATCCCAGTCCATCGCCAATATCCACTAATCCTGCATTTTCGGCACCTGCTTCAGCAAGAATGTAAGGCCCTTTTTTAGGTAATTTTTTTAACCATACAATGGAGTTCTTATAAGAACAGTGCTCGCTCCACATCACAGAAAAAATACTGAGCTCAGTAAAATTCGGAATACGCCCTAAAATACCTTTAATCTTTTCAAATTCTTCCGGCAGTAATCCAAGTTTTTTTGCTGTTTCTACTGTAGTTAACTGATCCTGTGCTGTTGCTGACATATTTTTTTAACGATTTTTGAATGCAAATTAATGATTGGTTCCTGTCTTTGTTAAAAGCTTTGACAGACACGCAAATTTAAGGAAAAACTGGGGATGAACAGTTTTTTTTATTTTGAGTTTTCAACAGTTTTGATAGTATATTTGAAAAAAATAACTTATTGCGTTTGGAAATTTTTTTGCTACTGTCCTATACTTCTTTTTTTATTTTTCTGATCCACCAATTGCCTTTTTTTAAAGCAGCAGGTATCTCTTTTTATTCTCTTTCATTTGTATTCATTCTCAAAATTATTTTTGGATTGATCCTATGGTACATTTATACCTACTATTACCCCAATCGTGTCACTGCCGATATCTACAAATATTTTGATGACAGTAAAATCATGTTCGATGCATTAAAAACACATCCTGCTCATTATTTCAAAATGCTGTTTGGTATCGGTAACAATGCTCCCGAATTTGACCTCTATTACGATCAAATGAATTACTGGGCAAAAAAGAACAGTACAGGCACCTATAATGACGGCCACACAGTGATTCGTTTCAATGCGTTTGCCCGTTTGTTTTCAATGGGTTATTATACGGTTCACACGGTATTTATCTGTTTTATCTCTTTGATCGGTTTTGTCGCTGTTTATAAAGCGTTTGTTCCACATTTCAAAGACAAACAAAAGGAACTTTTTGGAGCCGTATTCTTAATCCCCTCTGTACTTTTCTGGGGATCCGGTGTATTAAAAGAAGGATTACTTTTTTTTACTTTAGGTACTCTTCTTTACTTTTTTCAGCAACGTTTTTCATTAAAAACAATCGTTATTTGTTTAGCAGCAGGCTTATTAATGGCGCTGTCTAAATTTTATGTCTGGCTGGCCATCCTGCCAGGAATATTTTTTTTATCGGTCATCCGGCTAAGTGGAGCAAATAAAGTTTTCCTGAAATTCTTGGTCGTGTTTTTAATTTCAGTAATTATTGGTTCTACCATCGATCGTTACTTACCCATCCAGAGCCCTCTCGTAACGCTTTCTCAAAAGCAAATCGAATTTAATTCATTGGCCGAAGGGAATGATGTGGATGCCAATGGTAATA
>CAZMRM010000544.1:0-1911 GCA_964568515.1 uncultured Chitinophaga sp.
TACAGGTAAAATGATTATGCGTTACATCGGTGGAGGTCACAAGCAACAATACCGTATCATTGATTTTAAAAGAGATAAAGTTGGTATTCCTGCTGTAGTTAAAACGATCGAATACGATCCGAACCGTACCGCACGCATTGCACTGGTTGCCTATGCAGATGGTGAAAAACGTTATATTGTTGCTCCAAACGGATTGGAAGTAGGAAAGAAGATCGTGTCTGGTAAAGATGCGGCTCCTGAAGTTGGAAATGCATTGTTTTTAGCAGATATCCCATTGGGTACAGTTATTCATAATATTGAGTTACGTCCCGGACAAGGAGCGATCATGGCACGCAGTGCCGGTTCTTATGCTCAGTTAAGTGCCCGTGACGGAAAATATGCGGTGATCAAAATGCCAAGTGGTGAGACCCGTATGATCCTGACAACCTGTATGGCAACCATCGGTTCCGTATCCAATGCAGACCACAATCTTGAAAACAGTGGTAAAGCCGGAAGAACACGTTGGCAGGGACGCCGTCCGAGAACCCGTCCGGTTGCAATGAACCCTGTTGATCATCCGATGGGTGGAGGTGAAGGTAGGGCTTCAGGTGGTCACCCACGTTCACGTAAAGGATTGCCGGCAAAAGGATACAAAACACGTTATCCGAAAAAAGCAAGTAACAGATATATTCTAGAAAGAAGAAAGAAATAAAAAACAGGAAGACTGTGCCCTCCCACAGTGCCCACCAAAGCTTTTCAGCCTTCATTAAAATTACGGCTGATATAATTGAAAAGCGAAGGTAGGAGACGGAGGAAGGAAAAAAAATAATATAAACATGGTTTAATGGCCTTGTCCGCTATTATCCTCCGAAGCTTTTCAACCTTTATAAAATTACGACTGATGAAAAGCGAAGGGGGACGACAGATAAGACAAAGTTCACAACTGAAAAAAAACAGAAATGGCACGTTCATTAAAAAAAGGTCCTTTTATCGACTGGAAACTGGAGAAAAAATTAAATGATCTTCAGGCTTCAGGAAAAAAAACAGTAATTAAGACTTGGTCCAGAAGCTCCATGGTTTCTCCTGATTTTGTAGGATTAACAGTAGCCGTTCACAATGGAAATAAATTTATCCCTGTATACATCACCGAAAACATGGTGGGGCATAAGCTGGGGGAATTTGCTCCGACAAGAACGTTCAGAGGTCACTCCGGAAATAAGGATAAAGCATCAAAATAACGATTCAGTTCAGATTATAATATAACGAAAAAATGGGTGTTAGAAAAAAAAACGCAGCAGACGCACGCAAAGAGGCAAACAAAAGCAAATATTTTGCTATACTGAGAAATTGCCCTACATCTCCCCGTAAAATGAGATTGCTCGCTGACCTTATCAGAGGTAAGGAAGTATATACAGCATTGAATATTTTGAAATTCAATCCTAAAGAAGCTTCAGGAAGATTAGAAAAACTGCTGACATCAGCAATTTCCAATTATGAAGCAAAAACCGGTCAACGTCCAGAAGACAGCAACCTTGTCGTAAAAGAAATTTTCGTAGACAGTGCACTTCAAATGAAACGTCTGAGAACTGCTCCACAAGGGCGTGCAAACAGAATCAGAAAACGTTCAAATCACGTAACCATAGTAGTGGACAGCAAACAAGTTGCTGTTGAAAACAAACAAGAAGAAAAATCTAAATAATAATAATTTTCAATGGGACAAAAAGCAAATCCAATAGGCTTACGTTTAGGAATCATTAAAGGATGGGATTCAAACTGGTATGGTGGAAAAAATTTTTCTGACAAATTAGTAGAAGACAATAAAATCAGAAATTACTTAAAAGCCCGTTTGGCAAAAGCAAGTATTTCAAAAATTGTAATCGAACGAACAGTAAAGATCATCACGGTTACCATAAACACATCTCGTCCGGGAAT
>CAZMRM010000545.1:0-1554 GCA_964568515.1 uncultured Chitinophaga sp.
GTGGATGAAGCCTTTGTTATTGCGTACTTTAACGGACGGATAATTTCTTTACAAGAAGCGACTGAATTATTAAAAAACTGATTTTTAAAACAATTATCTTTTAAAGAAAGGATTATATTTGCAGAGATGAGCTATCGCTTTTTATATATTGTTATTCTCTTTTTTTCATCAGCTGTTTTTGCTCAGGATAATCTGGTGCCCAATTATTCATTTGAAAACTATTCTGCCTGCCCGACCGGAGCCGATGAACTTTCGAATACAACAGATTGGTATGCCGCCAATAAAGAAATCCCTGATTACTTTAATTCCTGTCAGCTTTTATCATCTACTTATGGGGTTCCTTTTACTATCCATGGTTATCAACCGGCACGAACCGGAGGGGCCTATATCGGCTTACAGGTATATGGTGCTGTACCGGACCGGCGTGAATACATACAAGTTCAACTCAGCAGTTCATTAAAACAGGATACTGATTACCTGATCGAATTTTATGTCAATCTTGCAAATAATTCTTCCCTGGCTATTACAGAGATCGGTGCTTACCTTTCTTCCAATCCTGTAAACGATACAAGTGCTGCTACATTGCCTTACTCCCCTCAGGTTGTTTCTGCAAACAGCGCTTTTTTAAGCGATACCGCAAACTGGATAAAAGTTTCAGGAACATACACTGCACTTGGAGGAGAACGTTTCATCACGATAGGAAATTTTAAAGATGATTCAGCAACAGATACACTTCGTGTTAGTGCCTCTCCTTCTTTTTCCTATTATTTTGTGGAAGATGTACGTGTTGTTCAATCCGATTCGAGTGCCGAAGCCGCCAATATTTTTACACCTAATGAAGATGGTATCAACGATGACTGGATCATTCGTAACCTTCCAAAAAATTCGCTTATTAAAATTTATGACCGCTGGGGAGTTCAGGTGGGCGGTGTGGAAGGTTCAAACGGTATACAGGGAACATATAAATGGGATGGACGAACTACTAGTGGTGAGCGTTGTAAAAATGGTATTTACTTTTATGTGGTGAGCAGTGATACGGATGGTAACATTAAATCTCAAAAAGGATTTATTCAACTCATCCGATAATTCATTAAAACTGTTGAATTATTTAACCTGTTTCATCCTTTCTTCAATTAAAAAAGCCCTCAATTATCTTTTAAGTGGCTTTTTTGTGTAGTTTTGCACATGCTTGAAGGAAAAAAACTTATTTTAGCAACAAAGCCTTTTGCTAAAGAAATACGATGGAAAAGCTGGTTCCATACCATTACCGGATTATCATTACTCATTCTATCTATAACAGGAACTTTTCTTATTCCTTATTTAGTCGGAAAGATCATGTGCAGTTTATTTACTGCGCTTCTCCTTTCCCGGGTATTCATTATCTTTCATGATTATCAGCATCACACCATTCTGAATAAATCGATCATTGCTGAAATTCTATTTACCATCTTTGGTATTTACATGATCACTCCTCCCAGTATCTGGAAACGTTCTCACGATCATCATCATAATAACAATGCAAAACTGTACAGCGCCAGCATTGGTTCCTATCCG
>CAZMRM010000545.1:1564-1910 GCA_964568515.1 uncultured Chitinophaga sp.
CATGACCAAGCAGAAGTTTATGGATGCCTCCAAGAGTGAACGCTTTTTTTATCTGGCTGTACGACATCCTTTGAATATGTTTTTCGCTTACTTTACCACTTTCATTTATGGTATGTGTATTCAATCTTTTACCAGCTCATTTAGAAAACATTGGGATTCATTACTTGTATTGATCATTCATTTTTCCATTACCGTTTTACTGATTATTCATTTCGGCTGGCTGACCTGGCTGCTTGGTTTTTCTTTGCCATTCTTTTTATCACACATGCTGGGTGCTTATCTGTTTTATGCACAGCATAATTTTCCGGGTGTTATTTTTTGCAGCAATACCAGCTGGACCTATACC
>CAZMRM010000546.1:0-1905 GCA_964568515.1 uncultured Chitinophaga sp.
TCCAGAAAAACAATTTTTGGCTGATGAAGGATTGCCACCGAAAAAGACAGCTTTTGCTTCCAGCCAAGGGGCAGATCCCCCACCATTTTTTTTGTTTGATCCTGTAAACCCAGTTCCTGGATCAGTTGCTCACTTTTATCTTTTAACTGCTTATCGGAAAGGCCATAGATCCCTCCAAAAAATTGAATGTTCTCTTTCACGGTTAAATCTTCATACAAAGAAAATTTCTGACTCATGTAACCGATGTTCTTTTTGATCTGTTCGGTTTGAGTATACACATCAAATCCTGCAATGGCAGCCTTTCCGGATGAAGGAATGGAAAGCCCGCACAACATTCTCATAGCTGTTGTTTTACCTGCTCCATTGGCACCCAGAAAGCCAAATATTTCTCCCGTCTTTACCTCAAAAGTGATTTCATTCGTGGCAATGAAATCCCCAAAACGTTTGGTCAGCTTTTCTGTTTTAATTACAATTTCAGACATCTCATGGTTTCATTAATCTGATAAAACAATCTTCAATAGATGGTTCTATCTGCATCATTTCAAGTGCCGAATGATTCACGCCCAGCTCTTCCAACAACATTTCTTTTTTCACTTCCTGGTTGAAAGACACATGCAGATATTCTCCAAAGGCATAACAGCTTTTAACTTTCTTATGATTACGCAGTGCTTTTAGTAATAAACTGATCTGATCCGATTTTATCGCGTACAATTTTTCAGGATATTCATTTATTATCCTTCCGGGTGTATCAATCGAAAGAATTTTTCCTGATTGTATCAACGCGATACGATCACATAAAGTAGCTTCATCCATATAGGGTGTTGAAACAAGAATAGTGATTCCCTGCTGCTTTAATTTTTTTAACATTTCCCAAAACTCTCTTCGTGAAACGACATCTACTCCCGTGGTAGGTTCATCCAGGAACAAAATGACAGGTTTGTGAATAAGCGCACAACACAAAGCAAGTTTTTGCTTCATTCCCCCGGAGAGTTTGCCTGCACGTCTTGTTTTAAAAGGTTCTATCTGAACATAAATATCTTTAATAAGCTCATAATTCTCTTTTATACTTGTATTAAATACTGTTGCAAAAAAATCCAGATTTTCTTCTACTGTTAAATCCTGGTAAAGTGAAAAGCGTCCGGGCATATACCCTACATTACTCCGGATGGCTTTATAATCCTTTACCATATCAAATCCGTTAACAGTAGCTGTCCCTTTATCTGGTAAGAGTAAGGTGGTAAGCATTCTGAAAATACTTGTTTTTCCGGCACCATCGGGTCCGATAAGTCCAAACAATTCTCCTTTGGTTACATTAAAAGAAACAGCATCAACAGCCAAGGTGGCGCCTTTGTTATAACTTTTTGAAATTGCCTTTACAACAACTGTATCCATCTTTATTGAAATTTTATTTCTCCGTACATTCCTATTTTATAGGTACCATCATTCTGTACTTTTATTTTTACTGCATACACCATATTGGCTCTTTCATCTTTTGTTTGAATTGTCTTCGGGGTAAATTCCGCCTTATCATTTATCCAGGTAACCGTTCCTTGTGTCTCTTTATAGCCACCCTGCCCGTTATCTGTAAGAACTTTAACCTGTTGATTTAATTTCAGTCCCGGTAGCTGATTGCCGCTGACATATGTACGCAACGTAATTGTTCTCAGGTCCGCAATTTTATACAATGGCTTTCCTGGTAGCGCCATTTCATTGACTTCAACATATTTTCCAAGAACAGTACCTGCTATGGGGTTAACAATTTTACATTTTTGAAGTTGATCTTCTGTTTGTTCAATTTGAATTTTTAAAGGTATCGCATCGTTGCTGATCCCTTCCGTAGAAATTCCCAGTGTAGATTTTTGAGCATCTATTTGCCGTTTAATCAGCTCCAACTGAGAGTTGGCA
>CAZMRM010000547.1:0-1895 GCA_964568515.1 uncultured Chitinophaga sp.
AGTCCGGGGTGGGTTCCGAACTCTTTTTAGATCTTGCAGCAATTTCCTCATTAACTTTATTTTGTTCAAAAAATGCAATAGAATCTTGCATTTGTTTTTGTCTTGCAAGTTGTTCTTTTGAAGGTTGAGAAATAAGCAGCCATCCAATTAATATCGCTCCAATAACTAACAGGCCCGTGATCGAATTTTTATCCATTTTTTTAAGTACGTTGTTAATGGCATAGAGAAAGATACTTTCTTAATGCGGGCGCAAAGATAAGAATAATTTGATTTTGAATAAGGGTAAATTGGTTGTGAAAAAGCCAAAAACCAATAAAATTATTGTGCTTGATGTTAAAATGGCATTAATGGGTTTCATGTACGGTCGGTACCAGTCCGGTAGCGGCGATTTGCATGAATTTTTGTTTAGAAGTAACTATTTTAAATGCTTCCCAGTCTATTTCAACGATGGACCGTATGAGTATTTTTAACGTTTGGAAGCTGGAGGGTTTAGTAAAAAATAAATTGGCTCCCAGTTGAAAGGATAATTCAATATCTCTACTATTTCTGGAAGTTGATAAAATGACTACAGGTATGGTTTTTAATTGTTCATTGGTTCTGATTTCCATTAAGCATTCTGAACCGTTCTTGTAAGGCATATTTAAATCGAGCAACAAAAGATCAGGTTTAGGATTACCTTCTTTATTTAAAAAATTCATTAATTGTCGTCCGTCAGAGATGATAGTTGTATTAAAAGAGCTAGAATAATCTTGTATGGCTTCTTTCAAAAGCATTTGATCATCCTCATCGTCGTCGGCAATAATCAAGTGCTTGATTTGTCTGTTTGAACTCATGAGGACGATTTTTTTCAGGTAAAAAAACTTACCTCCAGCAAATTTAATCCATTTTTATTAAAAAGCAAAGATTTCAATTGTTAGGATTGTCCATCTTAAAAGATAAAAAAACGCTCTGATTATTTTTCAGAGCGTTTTTTTTATTCTTCTTCCTTTATTTTAATTTGAAAGCTGTTTTTACTTGTTTTACAAAATCCAGTTTTTCCCAGGTAAACAATTCTACTTTAATGGACTTTGTTTTTCCGTCAGGGCTGACGAAGTTTTTGGTGATGATTTCATTTTTACGTCCCATATGTCCGTATGCAGCAGTTTCACTATAAATTGGTGTACGGAGTTTTAAGCGTTGTTCAATAAAGTATGGACGCATATCAAAAACCTTTTCCACTATTTTTGCGATTTCACCATCTGTCATCTTCACTTTTGCAGTGCCGTAAGTGTTGATATAAACACCCATTGGTTGTGCTACACCAATAGCATAGGAAACCTGAACCAGAACTTCGGAACAAACACCGGCAGCGACTAAATTTTTGGCAATATGTCTGGTTGCATAAGCTGCAGATCTATCTACTTTCGAAGGGTCCTTTCCGGAGAAAGCACCACCGCCATGAGCACCTTTTCCGCCATATGTATCAACAATGATTTTACGGCCTGTCAAACCAGTGTCTCCGTGAGGACCACCAATCACGAACTTTCCTGTTGGATTAATGTGATACTTGATTTTATTATTGAATAGGTGAGCGTATTTTTTGTATTTGGATTTTACACGAGGGATTAAAATAGAAACGATGTCTTTTTTGATTTTATCCAGCATTTTTGTTTCTGTATCAAAATCATCGTGTTGAGTGGAAACAACTATTGCATCAATACGAACCGGTACGTTGTTGTCATCGTATTCCAGCGTCACCTGAGATTTCGCATCGGGTCTTAGATATTTGATTGCCTTATTTTCTCTGCGCAAAGCAGCTAATTCAATTAAAATTTTGTGAGCAAGGTCAAGTGCAAGCGGCATGTAGTCATCCGTTTCGTTAGTCGCGTAGCCAAACATCATTCCCTGATCGCCCG
>CAZMRM010000548.1:0-1881 GCA_964568515.1 uncultured Chitinophaga sp.
TACCAATTAAATGAGTATGCTAAGTTAAAATTAAAACGCATTTGTTGCTTGTTAACAGTGCAAAAAAAATGAACATTTTGCTGTTTGGGAGCCGTTTGAAGGGCTTTAAAGAAAAGAGCAGCATTAGCGGGTGTTGGTAATTTTTTGATATTTATTGCTGTTGGTAGGATCAATAATTGTCAATACTTCCATAATCTTTGTTTTTTCTTCCGGTTTTGCACCGGAAAAAATGTTAATAATTTCATCGGATTTTGCAATGAAGAATAACTGAAGACTAAAAGAAAGCGGTTTAATATTATGTATTTTTGATAATGATTCGATACTTTTCAAAATTTCTGCTCTTCCCGCAACAGCATTCTGAGACATAACATCCAATCCATTACGGTGATAATTGTATAAGCATTCGCGCAATGGAATAAAAGGAGCATCCAGTATATTGTTAATCATCCAGTATCTGTTTTTTGTACCATCAAAAGCTTTCCATCCTCTTTCATCCGAACCTTGCGCGTTGTTGGCAATAGCCAATGCTTTCTGAAAGTAAGAAGATCCTCCATTCAACGCGAATGAATCATAATCCAGCCCTATCACAAAATTTGCATAAAACGCCAAAATAGAAGTAAGGTTTGAAAGATAGGTCGTTTCAGAATAATCCAATTGTTGTCCTTCTGCATATTTAAAATGCATATCATTATCAATAAAATTCAACAACACTGAATTATATGAAGTTTCAAATACAGGCCGGCGGGATTGAATCTGAAAGGTAGCATTGAATTCATCGGGTGCAAGGCGCTCTGTAATATTAATTAAAATGCTGCAATCAATCCGTTCTTCATTTTTAAATGTCTCCGCGGTCCATTTTCTGTTGTTCATGAATTCATAGATCTGCGTTTTCATGAGATCAAAAATTCGTTTGTCCGTACCGGAGAGCTGTTGTGTGTTTATTTGTACCTGACAATTTAGTTCCTGTGCATGCAGATGGTTTATACAAATAATAAACAGAAGCAGGATAATTTTTTTTTTCACTGTTATGCGCGTTTAAAATCAAGTAAGGTGTTCAGAATATCTTGGGCAACTTCTTGCTTTGTTTTTAACTGGAATTCTCTTAAATTATTGTACTTATCAATGATGGTAACCTTGTTGGTATCATTCTTAAATCCGGCTCCTTTATCATTGAGTGAATTCAATACAATCAGGTCAAGATTTTTATTTTTAATTTTCTTTTTGGCATTTTCTATTTCATTTTCTGTTTCCAGGGCAAAGCCAACAAGTAATTGATTTTCTTTTTTTAGTTTTCCAAGTTCAAAGAGTGTATCTTTTGTTGGAATAAGATGAATGAGAGGAACAGCCTCTGATTTTTTTATTTTTTGTGACGCTATTTTGTCCGGTCTATAATCAGCAACAGCTGCGGAAAGGATGGCGATATCGGTTGCTTTAAATTCTTTTATGGCGGCTTCATATAATTCTTCTGCCGAAGTAATATCAATTCGACGAATGTTTTTGTTGATCGTTATCAAACTTGTAGGACCACAAATCAGCGTTACGTCAGCGCCTTCATTTGCAAATCCTTCTGCCAATGCAAATCCCATTTTTCCGGTAGAATGATTTCCGATAAATCTTACAGGATCCAATGCTTCATAGGTAGGACCGGCAGTGATCATTATTTTTTTTCCGGCGAATTTTAGTTTTTTAGAAAATTCCTTTTCCAGGAACAGTATAATTTCTTCCGGTTCAGCCATGCGTCCTTCACCAATTAAACCGCTTGCCAGCTCTCCGGTGCCGGGCGGAATAATGACATTACCATATTGTGAAAGCTTTTTTAGATGTTCCAGTGTTGAAGGATGCCTGTACATATCCAGATCCATTGCAGGAGCAAAATAAACC
>CAZMRM010000549.1:0-1880 GCA_964568515.1 uncultured Chitinophaga sp.
TACATGGGTTGCTACAAGTTACAAACCCATGTATCATAACTAATATATGATAAAGGAATCTTTCGTTCAAATAAAGGCTCTCCATCTACCGAATCCGACACCGTAAAATTCCCCCAACTTTTAACACCTGAAATACCTCCTGCCCATTTAGCTAAAGGAGAATAAAAGGGGCGATTGAATGAAAAACCGGTTTGTGTTTCATCACGGGTTGTCGTATAAAAAAAATCGGAACCAATAAAGCTCCTTTTAATATTCGTGATACTGTACAATCCTCTAAAATCATAATAATTATCCGGAATAGAATAACCAACATATTGTTCGAATACCTGCCCTGTCCCAAATAAATTCCTGTCCCTAATTGTTGCATGTCCGCCGGTAGTACCTCCGGATACGGGTATATCCAGCGACCACCTATCATGAATAACCACTTTAACATCCACACGATCTGTACTATCACCGGCTTTTGCAATATAAATGCGTGCATCCGTAATATACCTCATTTCGCGAAGAATACGTTCAGATTCTGTCACCCTGATCATGTCAACCGTATCATCCGGTTTAAATAATAACAGGTTCAAAATAATGCGATGTCTTGTGGTTATGTGGTATTTATTACCTAGTTTTTGAAATGAATTGGTTATTTTACTCGTTGTATCATTTGCCGAATATCCAAATGGATCATACACCAATACATTTATGTTATGAATATATTTTCCAACATATTTTGCTCTTGGATCTACGATTTTTTGTTCATCGGAAAAGGATTGAATTTCATATTTAAGAGGGCCATGATCCACAAAAATAGCTTGATACAGCAATTTTGTAAATTTCCGTTTATATGCTGCTTTCTGAATTTTTTGATAAAACCGAATTGTATCCGTTTTGGGATATTCCTCGTTTTCCTGCGCAAAGGAATTTATTTGTAAAAAGGTTATACAAAACAGCAAGGGTATCAATGATTTCATGATAGTGCCTGTATGTACTGTCTTAAACATAATGTAAAATTAAAAAAACGGCTTATGAGATAAAGATGCAATTATATACAACAATTGTTCACTATTATTAAAAGCAGAATTATTAAATAAATAGGAACGAAAAGATCGAATGTGGATATTTTAGGCTATCCGGAACGTTTTCCAAAGCAACGGATTATAACTTGAAATACGGGTAACGTATGGATTTGAACAGGTTCTATACTTTGAAATTTTTCCAGTTGTCATTTATTCAAATCTAAACTTAAGTTAAAAATTTAACTATTCATCAATTGGAGTGGTATCTGCCAGTGGGCAAAACAGAAAATCTAAAAATTAAAAAACGAACCGGCCGTTCTCGGAGTAGCAACAGCCGGTCTCGTTTAATCAAGCACTTCCTTTTTATTTTTATTGAATAACCAAAATATAATCGGAAATACCAGGAGGGTGAGTATTGTTGCTGTGATTAAGCCTCCGATAATGACAATGGCCAATGGTTTCTGCGATTCCGATCCTATACCGTTGCTCAATGCTGCCGGAAGCAACCCGATGGAAGCCATTAAAGCAGTCATTACCACCGGCCGGGTCCTTACTTTTACGGCTTCTTTTATGGCTTTGTCCAATCCCATTTTTGCACTCATGTTGTTATGAAATTCTGAAATAAGGATCACACCGTTCTGAATACAGATACCCAGCAGGGCAATGAACCCTACTCCACCGGATATACCGAAATTCATCCCTGTAACATGAAGTGCCAGAATACCACCGATGACTGCAAAAGGAACATTGCTCAATACGATCAGTGAATCTTTTACATTTCCAAACATGATGAACAGCAATACAAAAATGCCCAGTAAACTGATGGGTACCATTTGTGAGAGCCGGTTGGTGGCTCTTACCTGGTTCTCA
>CAZMRM010000550.1:0-309 GCA_964568515.1 uncultured Chitinophaga sp.
AAGTAGCTTACTTTAAAGAACTAAGAGCATTGAAGGATATTATTAAAACGTTTAAACCGGATATTGTTCATGCCCATTATGCTACCAGTTACGGATTGCTGGGGGTGCTCACTAAATTCAAACCGCTTATTATTTCCTTATGGGGCAGCGATATTTTTGATTTTCCCAAAAAAAGCTTTCTGCACAAAGCTGTTTTGAAGTATAACCTTAAAATGGCCGACTGTATCCTGTCTACCAGCTATGTAATGGCAGAAGAAACAAAAAAGTATACACCCCGTCCTATCCTGGTTACTCCCTTCGGAATTGATA
>CAZMRM010000550.1:319-1873 GCA_964568515.1 uncultured Chitinophaga sp.
TTTAGACCCGAACCGGTAACCAGTCTTTTTGCTGAAACGGATATTGTGATAGGAACCGTAAAAGTACTGGATGAAGTATATGGCATCGATTACCTGATTAAAGCATTTAAACTTGTCAAAGACAGGCATCCCGAACTTTCTTTAAAATTGATGATTGTAGGACGTGGAGGACAAGCAGCAGAATTAAAAAAACTGGCAGACGATCTGGGTTTGGGTAAAGATACCATCTTTACAGGCTTTGTTAATCATTCCAAAGTACATGTTTATCACAACATGATGGATATAGCCTGTTTCTTGTCCAACAGTGAAAGTTTTGGTGTTTCCGTACTGGAAGCTTCTTCCTGCGAAAAACCGGTAGTAGTAAGCAATGTTGGAGGATTACCCGAAGTTGTTGATGAAGGCAGTACTGGTTTCATTGTTCCACCGCGTGATGAAAAAGCAGCAGCTCAGGCCATTGAAAGATTGATCCTTCATCCGGAACTCCGTGAACAATTCGGAAAAAACGGCCGGCAAAAGGTAAAGTTATTATACGACTGGAATGAAAATTTGGTAGGGATCATTAAAATTTACGATGATATTTTAAGCAATGCCAATTAGAAAATTAGATACCAATAACTGGAAGGCATATGAAACGCTTGCCGCAGAGAATGGGAATGTATTTAATTCTCCATCTTGGATAAAGCTGTATGATTCCAACCTCATTCATTATGGCATCTTTGATAATGATCAAAAACTAATTGCAGCATTTTACTTATATCAAACAAAAATGGTTGGATTAAGTTATTACAAAAATCCGCCCTACACACCAACTATAGGCTTGTGCTATAAGAATAAAGCTGTGAACAAAGCCAATGCATTAGCATTTGATAAAAGTATTTTAACGGAACTTGCCGAATTCATTCAATCGCTTCCTTATGGATTAATTACACTTGCTCTTCCACATCATGTGAAGGATACACAACCCTTTATCTGGAAAAAATTTAAAGTCATTCCCAATTATACCTATCATCTTAACCTGGAACTTTCTATTGATCAGCTGCTTCAGAACATGTCGTCAGATAAACGAAACAGTTTAAAAAAAGCAGAGAAAGATGGTGTAAGAACAGAATTAATAACAGATTATCAAATTGTAGAAAAGCTGGTTTCCAATACTATTTCACGAAAACAAAAATCCATGGATGCTGTGTTTGTGAACAAAATTCTACAAGCATTTTCCAATACAGAAAAAGGAATTGCCTTTGTTTCCTATATAAATGAGAAACCCATATCCACTTCTTTCTGTATCCTTGATGAAACAACCTGTTATTATTTGCTTGGAGGGTATGATGCCCAAAATAAACATCAGGGTGCCGGTGTAAGCACTATTTGGCATGCTATTCAATATGCTAAAAGCAAAGGGTTGAAAATATTTGATTTTGAAGGTTCGATGTTACCGGAAGTTGAAAAATTTTTCAGAGGCTTTGGAGGAGATCTTGTCCCCTATTTTACAATTAACAAAGCGCGTTTACCTGTTGAGATAGCATTGAAATTTATCAAGAGAGAATTATTTTAAAC
>CAZMRM010000551.1:0-1863 GCA_964568515.1 uncultured Chitinophaga sp.
CAATCTTTTTCTTCGACCAACAAAAGACGAAATATTAAATTTTAAACATGACTGGTTAATTGTAGCGGCGCCGGGTTTTCGTGCAAAACATGCTATTGATGGGACACGTCAGCATAATTTTACCATCATCAATTTTACCAGAAAAATCATCCTTATTGGTGGCAGTGCCTACACAGGAGAAATTAAAAAGGGAATTTTTACTGTTCTGAATTATATTCTTCCGATCGAAAAGAATGCTTTACCAATGCATTGTTCTGCTAATATCGGGAAAAATGGTGATACCGCTGTTTTTTTTGGTTTGTCCGGTACAGGAAAAACAACGTTATCTGCTGATCCGGACAGAATGTTAATAGGGGATGATGAGCATGGATGGGATGACAAATCCATATTTAATTTTGAAGGAGGGTGTTATGCAAAATGTGTGAACCTTACCCGGGAAAAGGAGCCTCAAATATTTAAAGCTATAAAATTCGGGACGTTGCTGGAAAACGTTCATTTTTTTGATGATACTTATACCGTTGATTATGAAAACGTATCGAAGACCGAAAACACAAGGGCTGCATATCCCATTGAATATATTGATAATGCAGTAAATCCTTCCATCGGAACAATTCCTGAGAATATTTTCTTTCTTACCTGTGATGCTTTCGGAGTCCTGCCACCTGTTTCAAAACTAACGGTTAGTCAGGCAATGTATCATTTTATTTCAGGATACACAGCTAAAATTGCCGGAACAGAAGCCGGAATAACTGAACCACAAACAACGTTTTCGGCTTGCTTCGGAAAACCTTTTCTTCCCTTGCATCCGACAAAATATGCAGAAATGTTAGGAAAAAAATTAAAGCAATGCAAGGCAAATGTATGGTTGATCAATACGGGATGGTCGGGTGGAACTTATGGTGTCGGAAAAAGAATTAACCTGGCTTACACACGCGCCATGATTACAGGTGTTTTAACAGGAGGATTAGACAGAGTGGGGTATGTAAAACATCCTGTATTTGGCCTGGAAATGCCTTTACAATGCCCCGGGGTACCGGATGAAATGCTGAATCCCAAAAATACCTGGGAGGATAAGAAAAAATATGATGAAACGGCTGATAAGTTAGCAGAACAATTCATCAAAAATTTTGAATTGTACAAAGAATTTGCAACAGTTGAAATTCTGGAAGGGGCACCTGTTAGTGAAAAAAGCAGAAAAGCAATGACATAGGGCAGGGCGATCCTGATGATTCATCCTGTGGTATTGAATGCATTCCGGTATCTTAAATTAGGATTCTTATCACTATCGGATTGTTTTGCTTAAATAGTTCCGGGGATAATGATATTTTACTTTCTGAAAATACATAAATGCAATCAATGGCTGAGAAGTATAAAAATTTAACAGATTGTATAATAAAATGATATTTGAATACCTCAAATTGAACTTAAATATAAATGATGAGGAATTTAATGCCATCTATCCGGAATGGGTTAGAACACTGGCACAGAGGCATTGGACACCGCTCGAAATTTCAAAAAAAGCAGCCGGTTTTCTGGTTGATAAACCCGGAACCAAAGTGCTGGATATAGGTTCGGGCCCTGGAAAATTTTGTATGGCAGGAGCAACATTCACCAAAGGACATTTCACAGGGGTGGAACAGCGTTACAGTCTGGTTGAATTATCTAAAAAAATAGCCCGGAACTACCGGATTAAAAATATCGATTTCATTCACGCGAATATCACATCTATAAAATTTAAAGATTACAATGCATTTTATTTCTACAATTCATTTCATGAGAATATTGACTTGACCGCCAGAATTGACGATAACATTGATCAGAGTCCGGAATTATATAATTTATATCATAAGTATGTTCGTGAAC
>CAZMRM010000552.1:0-1856 GCA_964568515.1 uncultured Chitinophaga sp.
AGATAGCTAAAGACCTAAATCTAAAAGACGTACCAGCCGAACAAGTAAACTTGCCGGGCAATTTCTATTCACATTTTATAATAAATCATTTCTAATAAGCAATTATAAATTTTTTAAAGAAAAATTACAAGGCATATGGTTTTTAGCTATTTTTTATGAGTTCTTTTTATATAGATTTTTCTGTGTGGTTGCTTATTTTATGTTAACTCGTCTTGCATTTATTACAAATGTCTTTATGATTGATCAATTTTCTTTCCATTCTGGTATTTTTAATACGTTCTGAAAATAAATTAGAGTTGACCGTCACATTTCGATATGCCTGTTCAGGTGTTAAACCAAGCAAGGCTCCATGAGGTCGCTTGTTATTATAGTCATCTGCAATGAACAATAACTTTTGCTGAAGCTGATTGAGGTTCAGAATATTAAAATGATTGAGGTAATTGTTACGGATAATTTTATTGACGGCTTCGGCTATTGAATTGCTAAAGCTCACTTGTTTTAATGCAATTAATCGTTTTACTTTTATAGAATCAAAAGAATTAACAAATTCATCAACGGTTTTGTTTACATTTTCAGAACCGCCATCCACTATGAGATTTACCTGTTTATGAGAGTTATTTATTGATAAGGCATGGAGTGCGGCACTGTGGAATGTGTTTTTTCGTATAGCGGCACTTAATTTATCAGCAGCAATAATGGATACTATTTTTTTAGAAAAATTATCCGTCACCACATAAATGTAGTTTATAATATTGTCATGCGTTTTAAATTTCATAACATCCGCATGCCAGTATTCATTTGGTCTGGATGCACGAATGCTAACACCATATATTTTTTTACAAACAGGTTTTAACCGTTTGATGCCTAGTAATTGTGCGTATTTATAAAAAGTACTTAAGCACATATTCAATATATTATTATGAAGGGCATGATAATAAAGTGATCGTACCGGCCAGTGCTTGTACTGAGGATTAACAAGTAAAGACTTAATTATCCTCACTTCTTTGGAAGTTAATTGAGAAGGTTTATATTTTTTACAGACATTGATGGGTGATTCAGCACATTTAGCTCGTTGTTCAATGACCCAATTCAAAAGTGTTTGATAAGAAAGTCCGATAACTTTCGAAATATTTTTCATAGACACCTTTTTATGCATTCGATCGATCACATCAACAATTTTTGACCTGTTATTGAATAATGTTTTGTTGAATAATTTAACATTGGAAAATGCATTTCTAATTATAATAGATAATCGCAAAAAGCCATTGATTACTTTTCTGTCAAACACAAAATTGCTGTATTGATGCAACAATTGTTCAGATTTTGTTGCATAATCAAACAATTCATAGCCATGGTATTTATGTTCAGGTTCATTTTTGTATCTCCAGATTTGACTGGGATTTAATTGCTCAAGAAGGTGTTCTGGAACAGCATTTTGTTTAACAAGAATTTTAAGTCCGGTATGTATACTTCTTCTTTTTGATTTTATAAGGTGCACATTGAAATGATAAAAATATAAAATTGATTTTTATAGATAAGAACAGATAAAAATTTATTTAGATAGTTACTTGATCATTTTCTGATCCGCAATACCGCGTTTCTAACAAAAAGAACGGAAACAGAATTTTTGCAGTTAGCGTATGCATTTCTTATCATAATTACTATTAAACTTAATTTCAAAATTAAACAATTTTTCAGATTTTTTTATTGGGAACAGAAAGCACCTTCAGCCAGTGCTTATACAGGCAGCAATGTAGCTACTAACAATACTTTTGCAGGAACAGCCAATAATGGAAATTACGGTAGTGTTTCATATGTCACCTATGACGTTTTGGTATACTTACAATATTCATTTC
>CAZMRM010000553.1:0-1844 GCA_964568515.1 uncultured Chitinophaga sp.
CCGAACCGTAGTGATACCAGTTGCCGTTTACAAAAAACGGATGTTGCGGAAAATCAGACATATCCTGTGTATGTGTTAGTTCGTGTAATAGAACAAACTTTGCATCCACTGCGCTTCTTGCACCAAAAAAGTGCTGACCGATATGGATCTTACCATAATATGGTCCGGTAGAAGAGTTGGTAGCACAGGGCCACTCATATCCTTGTGCATCCACACAATTAACGAATGTGTTTTTCGCAAACTGATTGAATGGAACAGCATCATTGTACATGAATACAGCCAATACTTTATCACGTATGTTGAGAATTTGTTTGAAAGCAGATTGGAAACTTTCATCACCACCATGTGATCCGTCATTTAATAAGGCCTTCAAAAAGATCTTCATCGGGTTCATTCCTGCATTGCCTCCAAAAACATTTCGTTCGTCTGTCGCATTTGAAGATAAACTCAGTAAAGTCTTTGTCGTATCTGTATTTGGATTGGCTACATAATAGAATTTTAACTTGCTTAAAATATAGGTTCTGTCAGCTGCATCCGCAAAGGATTTTAAGCTGAATACAGCAGTTAAAAACAAACACAGTGCGGTTGCTTTCATTGCTGTTTTCCTCTGTTGATTATTCGTTTTCATTTTTCGTTATCAAATTTGGTTAATTGATTGTCTCTTAAATTTCATCAACAAAAAGAATGGTTCCATTGTACTTTTTTCTGCCGCTGCTTTGTGTTGTGTTCCCCTTTTTTACCCAGGTAATTTCATATTCATAATCATTTACTCCTTTCGGAAGAATAAAATCCAGGCGTTTTGCAAATGTTTCACTGGAAGGGTTCAGGGATGTTTGAACATTTTGTTCCTGTTCACCGATTTTATAATAGATGGTTACATTCACCAGACGAACCTCTTTGTCTTTTAATGCCTGAGGATCACCTTCTAAATCCACCAGCTTTCTTTGGAATGGAGGGGTCAATGAAATAGCGCCTGCATCCCCTTCTTTCCATTCTTCATTTACAGAATAACCACCAAAGAAGCTCCAGCTGGTTTTATATTTATAATCCATCCATTTGGAACGGTCCCTGTCTTCTTTCCAGCCGTATAGCATTTTGAAGTTATTGCCTTCTTTGTTAAAGTTTTTACGGTCTATTCTTACTTCATCATTGGTTAGATCCCCATTTTGATGTTTTTTCTGAAGACTAAGTGTAACAAAGTTTACATACTGGCCAAAGTCAGCCGAATTCATTCCATCCACCATGGCAACGATCTCCCGTTGTTTGTATAACGGATCATCCAGGTTTACTTCTTTAAAACATGCTTTGCAATCCAGCTTGCCGATGTTTTTACTGAATGTTTGATTGATGGATGTTGCCAGGGATTTGCTGAAATCGAATGTTTTGTTTCCACTGGTTGTTATCTTTTTGTATTGAAAAGAGGCCATACCGTATAATACAGGTGTTGACTTTTGTTCCTGTAGTTGCGGAACATAGGGAGGAACAGTGGTCGAAGGCCTGTCTGCCGGTGTAGCACTTCTGACGGCACTGCCTTCTGTGATTCTTCTTGGCCTTTCTGCTGTTTCGCCCGTAGCTCCCGTAGCGCCGGTGGCACCTGTTGCTCCTGAAGTACCTGTAGCTCCTGTAGCACCCGTTGCTCCTGTGGTTCCCCGTGCTCTTGCTTCTGCGGCATCTTCTCTGGCTGCAGCACGTGCACGTTCCTGTTCTGCTGCATTATCACGACGGATACCTTCATTTTGCTGACGCGTTTCCGTTACATTTTTATTGTATTGATCTGTAGCACGATCCAGGAAACTGCGTTCCCCTCCGGCTATTTGTCCAAGCTGAGAGAAATTAGGTGCATT
>CAZMRM010000554.1:0-1841 GCA_964568515.1 uncultured Chitinophaga sp.
AGAATGCCATCCCGCCTCTTTCCTGATCGGCTTTTTTTACAGGGGCCACAGCTGATATGACAGGTGTTTTAACAATTCCGGTGCAGGTGATGAGGTATGTATAAAAATTGGTGGTCCCGGAAGCATAAACGGTCACCCAAATGTCAACTCCATTGGCATGTCTGGTTGCGGTGATCCCTTCAGAGGTACGGTAATTACCCAGCCGTGTGGGGCCCGATTTACCATTTCCTTTCCTGTCCAGGATGCAATAATTAAGGCCATAAGCAGAACCGGTTAAGGCATCATCCACAGTAAATACGTAATAATTAAGGGTATCCAGGGGGTGGCGTACCGTAATAACGCCCTGGGATGCACTTCCGTTCGGAGCAGAAGAACCGCCTTCATCGCCTTCCATTAAACCCGAGAATTTCAAGGTGCCCTGGGCATCCCATACCAATCGTCCATTGTTCAGAAACAAAAGATTGCCCCAATCGTCACTGGCTCCGGAAGAACCTTCATAGGTTCTCAGGTTGGGTAAAGAAGAAATTTTTAGTCCGCCGGAAGAGAATGTACCTATTGTTCCGTTGCCGATGATCCAGTTTGAATGAGAAGGCCATTTCCATGGATTTTTTTCCTGGGTGGGGCAGGATTGTGACAGAGCCGTAAATGAAACCCCAAAAAAGTAAAGTAAAACAGTTATTCCCTTCAGTACGCCTTTAATTCCCCACATTTTTCTCCAAATCTGAATTGTTTTGGGGATGAATAACGGTAAGCTCATCTAATGTACAGTTAAATTCCATGTTATCCTAACATTTATAGGGAGAGAGAATAAACAAAAATAACATTCCATCACCATGCTGTCAATAGCAGGGTGCCTGCATGCTGTTTGCATTGATCAAAAGAGACAAGGCAGGAGTTCGGATTTATCAATCCGGTTGTTTGGCTGTCATTTTAGCCTTTCAACGGTAAATTTGTCCATCTGAATTATTTGTTATAAATTGGGTTATCAAAAAATAGGTCATCCCCTCAATTCGAATTTTTACGCGATCAATTTATGAACGGAATTTTCAGATTTATTTTTTGCTTTCTGGTGTTTTTCATTACTCCCGTATGGGCCATATCTGAAAAAATAATTCAGGAAGATATTGCCAATACCATCAACCAGGAAAAAGTCAACATTACTATTGATACCAGTGGTATCGGACAGCTGTTTAATTTATATATGAAGAACAGGAAAAGCAATCCGTATTCCGCACTCAATTACCTTCATCAGGCACAAGTTATTGCCAGTACCATTAAGAATGAAGAGAAAATAGCCCTTATTCTTTATCATAAAGGATATTTATACCGCATGCTGGGCATTTATAATTTTGCCATTAAATCCTATATTGCTTCCCTGAATTATTTTGAACAGGTAAAAGACAAAGACATGATGGCCTGGATATACCTGGACATCGGAAATTTATATTACCTGCAGAAAGAAAAATCAACCATAGCAATTGAACATTACGAAAAAGCAGCCGCTCTTTTTGAGGAACTGGGAGAAACACAGGGAGTGATTGTGGCCAATAACAACATTGGCCTGGTTTATAAGGATAGAAAAGACTATGACAAGGCCCTTGAGTATTTTTACAAAGATGTGGCACTCAGCAAAAGCATCAATGATCCGGAAGATCACGTACTGGCCCTTTCCTACATCGGACAGGTGTATCTTTCGAAAATGAAAGCAGACTCCGCCAAAAAATATTTTGACAAATCCTATCAATTATCATCCGCCAAAAAATTAAAAGAATGGATCGCTTATTCCTATGATAATTATGCCAGCATGGACAAAGCAAGAAAACACACGGAAGAAGCGATAC
>CAZMRM010000555.1:0-1832 GCA_964568515.1 uncultured Chitinophaga sp.
AGATCACCTTTTCAGCATCTGTTGTATTATAACAAGCTATGAATGCATTTGTCAGTATGGTTGGTGCAATCAGATTAACAGCATAAGAAGTGATGATCGATTCGGAACTCAATTTACCGATCGGCTTTATTACACCCAGCGCTCCGGCATTATTAATCAGGTAAATTTTATGAGGATTGGAATGTAACTCAAATTTAAAATCACTTACTGCATGGAGATCCGTCAGGTCGAGGAAAAAATGCCTGTAATTGGTATGCTCTATCGTTTTTTCGCGTGAAATTCCAATTACATGATTGGATGGATTCTCCAATAGATATTCTGCAAATGCTTTTCCAATCCCTCTGCTTGTTCCTGTTATGTAGTAATAATTTAACATAGCCTGATTTAGAAAGTTAAAACTATAGAATTAAAACAACAGAAGCAAGCTGAGATAGCTTGCTTCTTATCAAATTATTTTATCCTAAGGCCTGCTTTAAATCAGCAAGCAAATCTTCAATATCTTCAATTCCTACGCTTAAACGTAACATGGATTCTAAAACGCCTGCTTTATCCCGTTCTTCTTTGGGAATGGAGGCATGTGTCATCGTAGCAGGATGATTTACCAGTGATTCTACACCGCCCAATGACTCGGCCAGGGAGAACACCTTCATACTGGAAGCAATTTTAAATGCTTCTTCCTGTTTATTCCCTTTGAGTGTAAACGAGATCATACCACCGAAGTCACGCATTTGTTTTTTAGCAAGATCATGATGAGGATGATCTGTAAAACCGGGCCAATACAGCTTATCAATTTTAGGATGGGTTTTTAGGTATTCTGCTATTTTACGTCCGTTGAAGCAATGACGTTCCATGCGTATGTGCAGCGTTTTGATACCTCTCAGCACCAAAAAGCTATCCATTGGTCCGGGTGTTGCTCCACAGCTATTATGAATAAAGGCTAATTGCTGATAAAGCTCATCATCATTCAAACACAAAGCCCCCATAATAACATCGCTATGTCCGCCAAGGTATTTTGTGACAGAGTGCATCACAATGTCTGCCCCGAATTTGAGCGGATTCTGCAAAAATGGAGAAGCGAATGTATTGTCGACAGCACAAATCAGCTTATTTTCCTTCGCAATTTTAGCACATGCTTCTATATCAATGATCTGCATGGTAGGATTAGTTGGGGTCTCCAACCAGATCAGTTTTGTATTTTTATTCACATGCTTTTTAATGTTGTTCACATCTTTCATGTCTATAAAATGAAACTTTATTCCATAGTTTGCAAATACTTTTGTAAACATGCGGTAAGTTCCACCATATAAATCATCCCCCGTAATTACCTCATCTCCAGGGCGCAACAACTTTGCAATCGCATCCGTAGCGCCCATCCCGCTGGAAAAACACAAACCATATTTTGCACCTTCCAATGCCGCCAGATTTTTTTCAAGCGCAGAACGCGTTGGATTTTTACCGCGTGCATACGCATAGCCTTTATGATTTCCAGGACTTTCCTGGGTATATGTTGATGTTTGGTAAATGGGAGTCATGATAGCCCCGGTTGTAGGGTCAGGCTCCAAACCTGCATGAATTGCTTTGGTTCCAAAACCAAAATTTTTTGTATCCTTCATTTCTATTAATATTTAAGACTTCAAAGTTAATTTTATTTTATAGTTATAAATAGTGTATCCTGAGAATTAATTTTCTGCATTCCACAAAAAAGAGAAATATCTCATTTATCTTTGTAAAACTGACTTTTTTATCGGTTGAATAAAGTAAATTAACCTCCTAATTAACTAAAACCCGAATGTGGCATATCTTCATGATTTAGTTAATTAGGAGGTTAATTT
>CAZMRM010000556.1:0-1831 GCA_964568515.1 uncultured Chitinophaga sp.
CCTGTATTGAGCCCTTTAGCAATGGAGCCTCCGCTTTTCAGATCACTCTCTGCTGAAGTACGACACATGGCACATTGCGCAAAGGAACAGGCATTGTATATAAAGAACAGGGATACCGTGAAGATTCTTTTTTTCATTGTTTAACAAATTTAAGAAATTATCTGCTACTGTTCTGTATTAGTCTACTCCTTTTGTTTTCGCGTTTTCTTTGATCGCATATTCAGCCATCAATACTTTTATATCATCCAGTAAATCGTTTACCGCTTTGATATCCGTTCCATCATAAATCCCACGAATGTGTTTTTCTTTGTCCACAAGAATGAACAATTCACTATGAATAAAATCGTCAGGACCGCCATCGCCTTCCATCGCATTTACGAGGTAACCGTTACGGGCTATATCATATAATTCTTTTTTATCGCCGGTAACAAAGTTCCACATGGTATTATCTGCATGCACCAGATCCGAATAGGCTTTTAAAACGGGAACTGAATCATTTTCCGGATCCACCGTATGGGAAAGAATTTGTACCAGGCCTTTGGTATAAGCAAATTTATCCTGTACCCGTAATAACTCTGTGGCCATTTTAGGGCAAATGCTTTTACAGGTCGTAAAAAAATAGTCCGCTATATAAATTTTCCCTTCGTAGTTTTTATCGGTAATGGATACACCATTCTGATTTATAAATTTAAAAGAAGGAACGGTATGAAAAATCGTGTCTTTTCCATTGGCGGCGAGTCTTTTTTCACCAAAATAGGGGAGATGTATAAAATTGTGTTTCCCCGTTGTTAAAACAACATATAATACGGAAGGGAATGTAAGCAAGAACAGAAGAATGAGTAATATGGTCAGCTTTTTTTTCACAATGCAAAAATACAAACAAAAATGGCGCTACTGATCGGTAGCGCCATTTTTTTATTTATTGAATGCTTTATGTTAGTGATGTGCACCTTCTCCTGCCGGAGCTTCGTGGTGCTGTTCATCACCATGTTGTCCATGATGGCCACTGGTAGCTTCCCTGTTCAGATCTTCCTTTTGTTTTACGATGATGGGATCCATTTTATCTTTATGCAGCAAGCTGTAATTTGCTTCACCGACAATGATGTATACCAGATATACGATGAAGACGGTGTATGGTACAATGATGCTGTATTTGAAAAATTTACGCTCATCTCCAAGATGCATGAATTTATACACGATATAAAATGCTTTTAGCAGTGTTAATCCAATAAAGATCACTTTCAGCGCAAATGATGAGGTTCTGTCATCATGTAAAAGCCCCCAATTGGCAGCCTGGAAACCGATGATCAATTCAACGATGGTGACACCTAACATGATCCAGAAAACATTCCATAGTTTTCTGCGTTTAATTTTACCTTCTTCTTCACTGTGATGAGCCATTAACTCATACTGAGGGTAATCGTCGTGAAATTCTGACATATACTTTGAGAAATTATAAATTTAACTTTTTACGATACTACGATTATAATAAGTAAAAAAATGTAAATACGAACACCCATACCAGATCCACAAAGTGCCAGTATAAACCTACTTTTTCTACCATTTCATAATGTCCTCGTTTTTCATATGTTCCTTTTACCACGTTGATAAAGATCACGAGGTTGATGATCACCCCGCTGAATACGTGGAAACCGTGGAAACCGGTAATAAAGAAAAAGAAATTCGCAAATACCGGTAACCCATATTCGTTTACGGTCATGTTTGCACCATACACTGTTTTTTCCACCCATTGTCCGTCAACCAGCACGTTGCGAATGGCGCCATGATCAGTACCAACAATAAAGTGATACCACTCCCAGGCTTGTGAACC
>CAZMRM010000557.1:0-1823 GCA_964568515.1 uncultured Chitinophaga sp.
ATTAAAAGTAGGGGAACAACATATTTTCCATTGATGTAAGGTACACGAAATTTACCTTCCTGTTTTTCCGGACGGGGTAAAATTAAAATTCCACCACAAACCAGTGCAAAGGCGAACAATGTTCCGATGCTGCAAAGATCTGTTACAAGTGCAGAATCCAGGAATAAAGCAGGAATACCCACTGTAAGTCCGGTAATAATAGTAGAAAAGTAAGGTGTTTTAAATTTAGGATGAATTTTTGAAAAGCGGGGTGGTAGTAGTCCGTCACGACTCATGCTCATCCAGATACGTGGTTGTCCTACCTGAAAAACAAGCAATACCGAGGTAGTGGCAACAACTGCACTTAATGCAATGATACCGCCTAAAATATTCAATCCTCTTTCATTAAAGGCATTGGCCAGAAAGTCGCCGGTATTTAGTTTGGTATAATGTACCATTCCAGTAAGAACCAGTGCAATGAGCACATACAAAACCGTGCAAATGGCAAGTGAATAAAACATTCCTCTGGGTAAATCACGTTGAGGGTTTTTACATTCTTCTGCTGTTGTGGAAATAGCATCAAATCCTATGTAGGCAAAGAATACTGCCGAAACTCCTTTCATGACCCCTGCAAATTTATTCGGAAAAAAAGGAACCCAGTTCTCCGGATTGACATAGTAAAAACCAATGGCAATTACGGCAAGCACGACAATCACTTTAAACACCACCATGATGTTACTTGCTCTTCTTGATTCTTTAATTCCACAATACACGATATAAGTAATAAGCGCTGTGATAGCAAGTGCGGGAATGTTGACAATAAAAGGCACGGATCCTATATGGGGTGCATTTATCCAGGTGTTGTGAAGATCAAGATAGTTGGTAGCACCGGGATCGTTTGCTGCTTTCAGTTGCAAATAATGCACACTTGCATTTTTTGCTTCCAGAAAGCTGGTACACAAAAAATCGGGAATGTGTAATCCGATATTGTGAAGAAAACTGGTTAGATTACCCGACCATGAAATGGCCACCGTTATATTACCAACAGCATATTCCATTACCAGATCCCAACCGATGATCCAGGCAATGATCTCACCAAATGCAGCATAGGAATAGGTATAGGCACTACCGGAAACCGGAATACGTGATGCAAACTCTGCGTAACAAAGGGCGGAAAACCCACAGGCAATAGAACAGATGATGAAAAGAACAATGATCCCTGGCCCTCCATCAAAACAGGCTTTTCCTACGGTACTGAAGATTCCTGCGCCGATCACAGCAGCAATTCCTAACCCGGTAAGATCTCTTACAGATAATATTTTATTTAATGAATGCTCCGTTTCTGAATCTCTGTTCTTTAAAATTTGTTCGGTTGATTTTTTTCGAAATAGTTGATTGGAATTCATAAAAATTGAATTGGATGAACAAATGTAGAAAAATTTGGTTGCCGGGGATGTTTCGTACGAAGATAATAACTGTTGGCATTATTTCCTTGCTAACCAGGAAAAACGCTTCTTTAACTTGTTTTTATCCAGTACTGATAAAAAAGCAATCACTAAAAATGGTAATGCCGGAACTTTGTAACGGGCGAGTGCTCCTATGACCGGAGTGGTTTCACCAATAATGAGCAACTGAATGGTAACAAATGAGAAGCAAAAAAGGAACAGGTCCCACCTGATAGAAGCAAAGGGTAAACAATGGATCAGGCAAAGAAGGAGAATGAGGCAGATAACACTATTTTCCAGGAAGGCAACTGCCATCATCGGTGTTTTTACTTCTGACGGATAAGGACGTAGTAGAGCATTCCGTAAGGCCATAGGTGCATTCCTGATAAAGGAGGACAG
>CAZMRM010000558.1:0-1810 GCA_964568515.1 uncultured Chitinophaga sp.
TAATGCTTCGTACTATTTATAACGAAGCAATGAGTCATGGCAAAAGTTATTCAAGTCTCGATTTTCTCTCTAATAAAATCGGGGGACGGTTGAGTGGTTCTCCACAAGCACAAGAGGCAGTAGACTGGGCATTTAAGGCAATGAAAGAAGCTGGTGCGGATACGGTTTATTTGCAGGAATGTATGGTACCTCATTGGGTCAGAGGAGCAAAAGAAAAAGGAATGGTGATTTCTACTCGCCCAAATGAAAATAAAGAATTATCAGTGGATGCATTAGGCGGCTCTATTGGTACACCGGCTGCAGGAATAACCGCACCTGTAATTGAGGTAATGGGAATAAACGGACTGGAAAAAGCAGGAAAAGATAATATCAAAGGGAAGTTTGTCTTTTTTAATGAAGCCATGGATCCTACGGCTATCGAAACATTTGATGCCTATGGACGTGTGATAGCGCAACGTTGGGCCGGCGCTTCAGAAGCAGTAAAATATGGAGCAATTGGCGTTATTGTGCGTTCCTGCTCTCTCTTAAAAGATGACCACCCCCACACAGGTTCCATGCATTATGAAGATACACTGCACAAGATACCGGCATGCGCAATTAGTATAGAAGGTGCAGAATGGTTAAGCGCGCATCTGAAAACGAATAAAGATTTAAAGTTCAATTTAAAAATGAATTGTCAGACATTACCGGATGTAAAGTCCTATAATGTAGTAGGAGAATTACGAGGCAGCATGATTCCTGCCGAATACATTGTTGTGGGTGGGCATCTGGATTCATGGGATACCGGGAAGGGGGCCCATGATGATGGTGCCGGAGTGGTTCAAAGTATTGAAGTGATCCGTATTTATAAAGCTTTAGGAATAAAACCCAAACGGAGCATAAGAGCTGTTGCCTTTATGAATGAGGAAAACGGACGACGAGGAGGCAACAAATATGCAGAGCTTGCTAAACTCAAAAATGAAAAACACATTGCTGCCATTGAATCCGATGCAGGCGGCTTTAGTCCCAGAGGCTTTAGTAGTGCTGCAACCCCGGAAATAAAAACAAAGATCAAAAGCTGGCGGCCTCTTTTAGAACCTTTTGGAGTTTATGACTTGAATAGTGACGGATGTGGTGTTGATATAAAACCCTTATTAGACATGGGTGTAACCTGTTTTGAACTTAAACCTGATTCACAACGTTATTTTGATTTCCATCATGCCGCCACGGATGTATTTGAAAATATAAACAAAAGAGAACTGGAGCTCGGAGGTGCGGCAATGGCTGCTTTGATATGGCTCATCAATCAACATGGCTTCTAAATTAAAAACTGCGATTGTAATTTTACAATCGCAGTTTTTAATTCATAATCTATTCTTATTTTTTCTTTCCCGGTTTTTCCTTTTCTGTTCCGGTAAATTCATACTTTCTTTTCTCCTTACCATCTTTCAGTTCCACCACTGTTCCATTGATTTCAGTATTTGTTACCGTTGCTTCGATCTTTGCTTCGGTTTTTCCATCTACTGCCGAGGCCTCAAATGACACAATGTGTGTTTCAACTTCACCATCTTTATAGGTAGTATCTGAAGTAACATGATAGTTGCTTGCCGGTAAACCTGTTTTTTCTTCCATTGCCAAACTGGATACTTTACTACTTTTAATGACAATGTCTCCTTTCAAGGGTTTGGCGGGTTTTCCTTTATCCTTAATTTCAGTAAATTGTGTTTCAAATGTTTTATTTTCTAAAAATTTGTTTTTTTCTGGTTTCGGCTTTTTAGCAGCCTGAGCAAACATTGTAGAAGAAATCAATAAACAAAAAGCAATCATAGTT
>CAZMRM010000559.1:0-1802 GCA_964568515.1 uncultured Chitinophaga sp.
CCATTATAAACGTATGTAAGTGATCCACCAACAATATGGGTTGAAAACATAAAGCCGGGGATAAAAAGCAAAATACAAACGCACAGTATCTGTAATTTTTTAGTCATTCTTTTTAACTTATCGGTTTTATACGGTTTCAACCTGTTTTCGTTGCAAAAGAAGCATTATTTAAATTCCGTTAATCTCAAAACTGTCGAGGGTTACATCGATTTTCAAAAATAAAAATGATGATAATCTGGTGCAGATAAGAATGGCCTTTTTTCTACAATTCTGATTAATGACTGATTATACCTCAGAAATCGCAGTAATTTACCTGTTGGTATGCCTTTTTAAAAAGATAAAAATTTTTCAAAGAAGATTTTTTCAAATTATTTTCTACAATTTGAAACCTGCTAATTATTATTTCGGTAGAAAGATGCTGAACGTACTTCCTTCATTTATTTTACTTTGTGCCATTATAAAACCGCCATGGTTTTCAACAATCTTTTTACAAATGGCCAACCCTATCCCTGTTCCGGTAAATCTGCTCCGGTCATTCAGGCGCTGAAAAATAACAAATATCTGATCTGCATAACTTTGTTCGAATCCAACACCATTATCTTTGAATTCAATTTTTATGTATTCTTTACTTTTGATCTCTCCTGTAAAATTATAGACATGTAGTGCATCAGCGGTCACGTTTAAATAAGAAACTCTTATTTCTGGTGTCTTCTCTGTAAACTTTAATGCATTGCTCATCAGGTTGTAAAACAGCTGATTCATCTGAATGGGTATCGCCTTTATCACCGGAAGCGGTTGAATGAAGAGTTGTGCTTGTTTTTGCTGAATAAGCACTTCAAAATCGACCCTGACATTTTCCATTACCTTTGAAAGATCAGTATCTACAAATTCTTCGTCTACATTAGACAATTTCGAAAAATTCAAAAGATCCCGGATCAGGTCAGACATACGTAATGCAGAGTTCTTTATTTTTTCAAGATATGTTTTTTCTGACTTTAATTCCTCTCCAATCTTATTCTGCAATAATTCTGAAAATGTTTGAATTTTCCGCAAGGGTTCCTGTAAATCATGGCTGGCAACATAAGCAAACTGCTCCAGCTCCTTATTTGTTTTTCTTAATTTTTCATTGGCATTTTTTAATTCCAATGTTCTCTCTTTTACTCTTTTTTCCAGTTCTTCCTTTGCATTTTTTTGTTCATGAATATTAATGGAGGATCCTATATAACCCATAAAAAATCCTTCTGCGCTGTATCTTGGTACAGCATGATCCATTATCCAAATATATTCTCCGTTCTTATTCCGAATTCTTAATTCATGTTCATAAACGGAATGTGTTTCATAAGATTTGGTAAATTTTTGAGAGGTTTCTTGATAATCATCCGGATGTACAGCCATCGTCCATCCGCTCCTTAAGCCTTCATTGATTGGAATTCCTGTAAATTCGCTCCAGCCTTTATTTAGAAAAATACATTTACCTTCCCTGTCTGCCATCCAGATCATTACAGGAGCTGTATCTGCTACCATACGAAAACGTTTCTCACTTTCCTTCAATGCCTGCTCTGTATTCTTTAATTCTGTAATATCCGTCATGATTCCAATCATCCGTATCGGTATGTTTTTATCATCGTATAAAACCTTTCCCTGAGTTCTTATCCAATGTAATGTTTTATCTGGCCAAATAATTCGCGCATCATAACTATAAACGGCGGTTTCAAGGGCCGTATCAAACGCTCTTTCTACAATAGGATAAAGATCTTCCGGATGAATATGATCGTGCATTACCTGGTGTGTCAATTTTTTTT
>CAZMRM010000560.1:0-1762 GCA_964568515.1 uncultured Chitinophaga sp.
TTTATTCCTTAACAATTTCTTTACTGCATTTAATCCCGGCTGGAGCGAAGTAGAGCGTAACTGGGCCGTTGAAAATGCACAGGTTCTTGAAGGAGATGAAGCATTGCGCCACCTTTTTTATGTGGCATCTTCTATTGATTCATTAGTAGTTGGAGAACGTGAAATCATTACACAGGTACGTAACGCCTATGAAAAATGCAGTGGTTTAGGGCTTACAGGTGATCTGATCCGCTTATCTGTAAAAAAAACGATAGAAGTTGCAAAAGAGGTATACACACATACCAATATTGCAAGAAATCCCGTGTCCGTAGTATCATTGGCTTATCGTAAACTTCGCGCATTAAATGTAAAACAGGATGCACGTTTCCTGGTTATTGGTTCAGGAATTACCAATACCACCATGGCAAAGTATCTGAAAAAACATCAGTATAGCAATTTTACCATATTTAACCGTACGCTGGAAAACGCGCAGGCGCTTGCCAGGGAGTTAAACGGAAAAGCGTATCCTTTATCAGAATTAATAAATTACAAAGGCGGCTTTGATATTATTGTAACTTGCACGGGTGCTACCGGAAGTGTGATTACAAAAGAAATATACCAGGCATTGGTAGGAAATGATCAAAATAAAAAGGTAGTCATTGATTTAGCGGTTCCTAATGATCTGGACGCAGAAATTTTAAACAGTTACGACATCAACCTGATCGCCATCAATAATTTGCAGGAAGTGGCGAAAGAAAACCTGATGGCACGTGAACAGGAACTGGAAGCATGTAAAGTAATCATTGAGAAAAATATTGAAGATTTCAAACAAATTGTCAGAACCCGTAAAGTTGAATTGGCAATGAGTGAAGTCCCGCAAAAAATTAAAGCCATTCGCGAAACAGCTAACGATGTGTTTGCAAAAGAACTGGAAGGGCTGGACGGAGTTTCCAAAGAGGTACTGGATAAAATATTGGCCTATATGGAAAAAAAATACATTAGCGTACCGATGAAAATGGCGAAGGAGATACTGATAGACAACAATAAAGCGAAGTAATAGTTTTATTTATCCTTTACTTTTTCTTAGGATTTAATTTGCGAGCCTTCGCTTCTGTTTGTTTTATAAAATGTTTTTCTGTTTCAGAAAGTTCATTCTTAATTTTTTCTTTATATTTTTCATATTCTAATAGCTGCTTTTTTCAGTGCTTGTTGGTGACTAATCGTTCCCGCATTTGGAAGAATATTATTAAGCTCTTGCTCTTCATGGGTTTCTGTCCTGGTATTTCCGTCGTCTTAGTAAACTCAAAAGGTTTTAATCGATTCAAATTTTTTAACGTTGATTCATTAAATACTTCTTTTAAAAATACACTTGTTAGATATTTTCCGGTATACAAAATATCTGATAGATTATGATTATTTATTCTGAAATCAAGAAAGTTAAATATTCTCTCATCGTGTTTGTCCGAGCTAATTATTATATTTTTTGCATTCCAAAAAAATCTATTTTGTCCATATACGTTGCTATGTATGTCAGATTTAGTGATTTTTGTTTTTATATATTAAAATTAAGTGACTATCGGGAACTTTGTACCAAATTATTCTCTTCTTTTTCTTTTTTTCTTGAAAAAAAAAGAACCAAAAAATTCAAGAGACTTTGAATGTATCCCTGCGAGGAAGACACTCCCACAGGCCCACCCTGCCGTACGTCTTCCTCCCACCTTACACACGAAGCCGCCCCGGCAAAGTCTCTTGCCCACCCACCGTTCAGTGCTTAAATTCAGTT
>CAZMRM010000561.1:0-1758 GCA_964568515.1 uncultured Chitinophaga sp.
GTGGACAGGATAAAAGAAAAATTACCAACCATTCAAAAGTCACTTCCGCAAGATATATTGATCGAACCTTTTCTTGATCGTCGTGATTTGGTAGATCGTGCTATTTCTACTGTGAAGAAAAATTTAATAGAAGGTGCCTTGATTGTTATTTTTGTGTTGGTCCTGTTTCTTGGAAATCTGCGTGCAGGTTTGATCGTTGCCTCTGCAATTCCTCTTTCTCTGTTATTTGCGCTGGGGTTAATGCATGTTTTTGGTGTGAGTGCAAACCTGATGAGCCTTGGTGCTATTGATTTCGGGTTGATTGTGGATGGTGCGGTAATCATTGTGGAAGCAACGATGCATCACCTTTCCATCAGAAAAAGAATGAGCAGGCTCACACAAGCGGAAATGGACGACGAAGTGTTCAAGTCGGCATCAAAAATCAGAAGCAGTGCCGCATTTGGCGAAATTATCATTCTGATCGTTTACATTCCTATCCTTACACTGATCGGTATAGAAGGTAAAATGTTTCGCCCCATGGCTCAAACAGTTGGATTTGCAATCTTAGGAGCACTCATTCTGTCACTTACGTATATTCCAATGATGTGTGCATTGTTTCTTCCAAAAAATAATTTACCCAAAGAAACATGGAGTGATAAAATGATGAGATTTTTTCAGAAATTATATGCTCCTCTATTGGAAAAGGCAATTGTATATAAAAAGACGGTGGTATCACTTAGCGTGCTGCTATTTGGAATCAGTCTTTTTGTTTTTTCAAGAATGGGAGGAGAGTTTATTCCTAACTTAATCGAAGGAGATTATGCTTTTCATTGTATTCTTCCGCAAGGAACATCCTTGTCGCAAAGTATAGAAACAAGTATGCAGGCAAGTCGTCTTATAAAAGAAATGGATGAAGTAAAAATGGTAGTAGGGAAAACAGGAGCAGGCGAATTACCTACAGATCCTATGCCTCCTGAAGCAACTGATCTGATCATCGTTCTTAAACCGCAAAAAGACTGGAAACGTGACATATCTTATGATGAACTGGCAGATGAGATCATAAAAAAACTGGAAGTGATCCCCGGTGTATTTTTTGAAAAGAACCAACCCATTCAAATGCGTTTCAATGAATTGATGACCGGTATCAGGCAAGATGTAGCCGTTAAAATTTTTGGAGAAGATCTTGACACACTGCTTTATTTTGCCAATAAGGTAAAAACGGTTATTGAACAGGTACCCGGCTCAACAGAACCAATGGTGGAACGAATTGAAGGACTTCCACAGATCGTTATCAACTATAACAGAGCGCAAATTGCAAATTATGGTTTAAATATAGAAGATATCAATCACGTTGTAAGTACCGCTTTTGCAGGTGGAAATGCAGGTGTTGTATATGAAAATGAACGAAGGTTTGACCTGGTTGTTCGATTAGACAGCGTTCACCGGAAAAGCATAGAGGATGTGAGCCACTTATACATTCCGGCAGGAAACGGTTCTCAAATACCTTTGTCACAAGTAGCTGATGTGAAGCTGGAAATTGGAGCAGCGCAGATAAGTCGTGAAGATGGAAAACGCAGAATTGTAATTGGCTTTAATGTAAAAGATCGTGATGTGGAAAGTGTGGTGGCCGATATTCAGGCGAAATTAAATGAACAACTAAAATTACCGGAAGGCTATTTCTTTACCTATGGCGGAACATTTGAAAATTTACAGGCCGCCTCCAGTCGCCTTCTCATTGCTGTTCCAGCGGCTTTAAGCCTGATCTTTATTCTTTTATTT
>CAZMRM010000562.1:0-248 GCA_964568515.1 uncultured Chitinophaga sp.
TTAGCTTTACGAATAGTAAATGTTGTAAATAAAAAACCCTATCCGCTGAATGCGAAAAGGGTTTTAAGTATTCGGTAAACGAAATTATTGTTTTTTCTCTGTAATACGGGCTGCTTTACCGGTTAAGTTACGTAAGTAGAACAGACGGGCTCTGCGAACCACACCTACTTTGTTGACCTCTACTTTATCAATGTAAGGAGAGTTTACTGGAAAAATACGTTCTACACCAACACTGTTGCTGATTTTAC
>CAZMRM010000562.1:258-1749 GCA_964568515.1 uncultured Chitinophaga sp.
GCTCAACCCCAACGTTATTACTTATTTTTCTAACAGTAAAAGATTCTGTTGCTCCCTCGCCTTTACGTTGAATAACAACACCTTGGTATTGCTGAACGCGTTCTTTTTCACCTTCTTTAATTTTATAATGAACAGTAACAGTGTCTCCGGCTTTGAATTTTGGATGGTTGGTTTTTAACCCTAGTTGCTCTTCTGCGTATTTTAATAAAGTGCTCATAACTCTTTGTTTTATAATATTTTAGAATTTGTATCCTCTAAAAAGGACTGCAAATATACTCTTTTTTTCAGATGCTGTAATAATTTATTTAATTTTTTTTATTCCAACAGATCCGGTCGCAGTCGCCTGGTTCTCTCCAGGCTTTGTTCATGCCTCCAGTTTTCAATATTGGCTGCATGCCCGGATAAAAGGATATCCGGAACCTTCCAGCCATTATAATCAGCCGGACGGGTATATACTGGCGGGGCCAGGAGATTGTCCTGAAAAGAATCTGTTAATGCCGAGGTTTCATCCGAAATGGCACCCGGAATTAACCTTATTATGCTGTCGCTGATGACTGCTGCAGCCAGTTCTCCTCCTGAAAGCACATAATCACCAATGGAAATTTCACGTGTAATAAAATGATCTCTAACCCGTTGATCCACACCTTTATAATGCCCGCAAAGGATGAGAATATTGGTTAAAGTAGACAATTGATTGGCTATTTTTTGGTTCAAACGTTCTCCATCCGGTGATGTATAAATAATTTCATCGTATTGGCGCTCTGCTTTTAATGCATTTATGCAATTAGCAATGGGTTCGATACCCATTACCATTCCGGCGCCACCACCAAATGCGTAATCATCCACACTTTTTTGCTTATGCGTAGAGTGATCACGAAGATTGATCAGGTTTACCTCTACGATACCCTTATCCATAGCACGTTTTAAAATGCTATGCTGAAAAGGACTTTCCAAAAGCTGCGGCAGAACAGTAATAATGTCGATACGCATGAATTACATTCAGTTAAATGAATCGCAAAGATATTAAATTCAATGATTAGAAGGACTATCCTTCACAAACAAACATAATTTCCATTATATGAATGATTCTGCCTGGAAAACAGCGTTTATAGCTGATTATAAAAAGCAATGACAACGGGTTTTGTTTTCGGTTTACATATAACATTTATAATTATATTTGTGACGCTACAAAACTGAACAGATTATGACAGCAGTAAGACACGACTGGACCATTGAAGAAATATTAGAAATTTATAATTCTCCATTATTGGAACTGGTGCACAGGGCCCAACTCGTACATCGCGAATTCAACGAAGCAAATGAAGTGCAGGTGAGTTCACTCTTATCCATTAAGACAGGAGGATGTGCGGAAGATTGCAGTTATTGTCCGCAGGCAGCCCGTTACAATACAGGTATCGAAGTTCATAAATTAATGACCGTGGGACAGGTACTGGAAGCTGCTGATAAGGCCAAGGCCGGTGGAGCTTCCCG
>CAZMRM010000563.1:0-1023 GCA_964568515.1 uncultured Chitinophaga sp.
CTTCTATAATCGTTCCACCAGGTTTCAGCAAACCGTTTTTTTCTGCATCTTCAATCATTTTCAAGGCCATACGGTCCTTGATGGAATTACCAGGATTAAATGTTTCTACTTTAGCATAAACTGTTGCAGGAAGATCCTTGGTTATATTGTTGATTTTGACCATCGGCGTATTTCCAATGGTCTCAAGAATAGAATCGCAAATTTTTTTCATTCTGTTTTAGAGCATTAATTAAGTTAGGCAGTGCAAAAATACAAAATTTAGGGCAGTTTTTACATGAAAGGTTTGAATAACTTTGGATGCATACGCTTCTTATAAATCAGAGCATCACAAAGGATCAACGGATATACTAACTATAGCGAATGGCTTTAACAGGAGTTATCCGTGAAACAATAAAACTGGGTACGATAAGCATGAGCAAACAGCAGATGAGTGTGCCGATATTCAGAAGCAGAATGTGCATCCAGTTTAACCCGATCGGGATAACGGCAACATAATAGGTCGCCTCATCCAGCTTAAATAAGCCATACTTTTTTTGTAAAAATGCCAAACTTAAACCAATGACATTTCCCCACAACAATCCTTTACCGATAAGATATGCTGCATTGTATAAAAACACTTTTTGTATGCTGATGCTAGTGGAGCCCAATGCTTTTAAAATGCCAATCATGTTCGTGCGTTCCAGAATAAGAATCAACAGAGCAGAAATCATATTAATACCGGCAACCAATATCATCAGCACAATGACGATAATTGCATTTACATCCTGTAATTCCAACCAGGAAAATATAGTTGGATTGATTTCTTTTATGGTCCTGGCACTTAATCCTTCCCCGATCAGATCGTCCACGTCTTGACCTGTCCGGTCAATCTGTTCATAATCATTTATACTTAACTCAAAACCACCGATCTGATCCGGTTCCCAATAGTTTAGTTTTTGCAATTGCCGAATGTCCACCAGAGCCAGGTTTTTATCAATATCTTCCATTCCCGTTTCATAAATACCACTGATGTAAAATACTTTT
>CAZMRM010000563.1:1033-1736 GCA_964568515.1 uncultured Chitinophaga sp.
AAAAAATAAATGACCATCTTATCATTCAGGTTTAACTCCAGCTTATCAGCCATAAGTCTGGATATGACAATGTTCCTGGATAAACCGGTATCGCTTAAACTGAATATTGCTCCTTCTTTTAAATTTTTGCTGATGAACCTCCAATCGAAATCTTTTCCGATCCCTTTTAAAACAATTCCTTCATTAACCGTTTTAGTTTTTACAATGCCTGTTTTGGTAGTATAAATCTGAATGTGGGAAACCAATCCATCCTGCTTTAATTGCTGTAAAAAAGGTTGGTTCATACTGATGGGCTGAGGCTCATCACTACTGTTGTTGTCGTAATTGATAATTTGAATATGAGCACCGATTCCGATAAGCTTATCCCTGACTTCTTGCTGAAAACCCTTAACGATGGCAACCGTTAAGATCATCACGGCTAAACCTAATGCTATACCGATAATTGAAATGCGGACAATAGGCCGTGATAAACGACTGCTGCTACCGGAGCTCTTGATTATTCGTTTCGCAAGAAAACGTTCCGTGTTCAAAATTTATTAGCTTTGATGTTATATTTGCATTACAAAAATACTATTTTACAGTAACGATGATTCATTCTTTATTTTTTTCGCTGCGTAAAAGTCTGCTTTATTTTTTTTTAACGCTGGTTTTTCACGCATCTTCACAAGGCCTGACCGCTATTGACAATACAATAAAAACAAGC
>CAZMRM010000564.1:0-344 GCA_964568515.1 uncultured Chitinophaga sp.
GCCAACTGCTTTTGTAACCGTTCCTTCGTTCCTGTTAAAATTAATCGAATATGCCGAAGCTAACCAGATTGATTACAAAAATACCAGTATTCGAAAAGCGATCTGTATCGGTGAATCCTTGCGTAATCAGGATTTTTCATTGAATACACTGGGACAAAAAATCAAGGATAAATGGAACATTGAACTTTACTCTACTTACGCATCTACTGAAATGAGTACGGCATTTACCGAATGTGCGGAAGGAAAAGGTGGGCATCATCATCCCGAACTGGTAATTGTTGAATTCCTGGACGAAAACAATCAGCCGGTAAAAGAAGGGGAAGCAGGAGAGGTAACCATCACAA
>CAZMRM010000564.1:354-1719 GCA_964568515.1 uncultured Chitinophaga sp.
GAGCATGGCAACCCGGTGCAGGCCGGCGAATACGGAGAGGTAACCATCACAACATTAGGAGTAGAAGGAATGCCGCTCATCCGTTTTAAAACCGGTGATCTGTGTTATCATTATACAGAACCTTGCCGTTGCGGACGAAAAACGATTCGTCTGGGTCCTATTTTGGGGCGCACCAAGCAAATGATCAAGTATAAAGGAACAACATTGTATCCACCTGCTTTGTATGATATTCTAAATAATATTGAAGGTGTTCACAATTATATTGTGGAGGTGTATACCAATGAGATTGGAACGGATGATATTCTTATCCGTGTTGGTTGTAAAACCGTTTCCGATCATTTTGAAAAGGATATCAAGGATCATTTCAGAGCCAAATTAAGGGTAGCACCACAGGTAAAATTTGAGTCACCTGAATGGATTACTAAGCTTCAGTTTCCGGAGCTCAGCAGGAAACCCGTGCTTTTTTTTGATAAACGATGATGAATTAAAAATGATAAAAACGTTTGTAATTAATTGTAAACCAAAAGAACCAAAACAATAGCTTATGAAAAAAACGAAAATATTTATTCTTGGTCTGATGATCATTAGTGGAATGAATGTGAAGGCTCAATGGGGAATGGGTGGCAATTCCGCACCTATGACTCAATTGAATGCGGGTGATGTTTCTACACTTGATAATGTAAAATCGGTAAACATTATTTATGATTACTCCAATCTGGGTGTTGGTGCTTTCCGTAAGGAAGAGGATTATATCAAAAAGCGCAGCGATGACATGGAAGCCAAGGAAAAAGGAAGTTCAGAAAAGTTCAAGCAGGATTGGGTAGATGCACGTAAACGACGTTATGAGCCAAAATTTGAAGAATTGTTTAAAAAAATCGGACAGGATGAAATTGGAATGGATGGAACAAATTACGCAACCACCAACGACGTAACACTCGTTGTCCATACTGTATTTATTGAACCGGGAACCAACGCAGGTGTTTATAAAAAACCGGCATTTATTGATTTGGAATGTACTTTCAAGGATAAAGATGGAAAAGAGCTGTGTACGTTTTATGTTAAAAATGCAGTGGGGCAGCAGGCAATGGGTTTTGATTTTGCAGTTGAAGCACGTGTTTTGGAAAGCTACGCAAAAGCTGCAAAAATGCTGGTGCTGGGCATCAAAAAAGAACGCAAAAATGCAAAGAAAAAGAAATAATATTGTTTTACAATAAAAAAGGGGCCTTGTCGTGATTACAATGGCTCCTTTTTTTATATAAAAAATGATACAATCATTTTAATTTCATAAAAAGAAGTAACTTAACTCATTCATCATTTCCTACTATGAAAGCAGTTCCATTTTTATATTTTTTTCTTCTGATTACG
>CAZMRM010000565.1:0-1706 GCA_964568515.1 uncultured Chitinophaga sp.
GATGAAGATCAGACTGAAGAAAGCCAGGGCAATGATATGACCTGCAGTAATGTTTGCAAACAAACGTATCATCAATACGAAAGGACGAAGGAATAAACCAAGAATTTCAATCGGAGTAAGGATAATTAATACCGGAATAGGAACACCTGGCATTGCAAATACGTGCTGCCAGTAATGTTTGTTGGCAACAAAAAAAGTAATTGCCAGGGTAAATGCAGCTAAAACCAATGCAATCGAAATGCTTCCTGTTACGTTTGCACCACCCGGAAAGAAAGGAATCAATCCCAATAAGTTATTGATCCAGATAAAAAAGAAAACAGTTAATAAGAACGGCATAAAGCGCGCATAACGTTTATCGCCAATACTTGGTTTTGCCACATCATCACGCACAAAAAGAATAAGCGGTTCAACAAATGATTGCAATCCTTTTGGAGCTTTTCCCTGATTTCTTTTGTAGGCTTTGGCTACTGATAAAAACATCCACACCAATAACAACATGCTGATGAACATGGCCACTACATTTTTGGTAATGGAAAGATCCCACAAGGTGGCAGTGGCTTCTTCATTTTCCAGTCCATTATCATCCACTATAACAATATTTCCTTCTTTTAACGTGTAATTATAGTTCTCTCCTTTGTATACAGCTTCACCTTCATGTCCAAAATGTGAGGAAGAAAATACTTCCGTTCCTTTGTCCGTTTTTACGATAACAGGAAGTGCGATGGCTGTATGACCCCATAAATGCCATTGATGATTGTCGGCAACGTGCTCGATGATCATATGACCGGCGTCAAATTTTTTTGCTTCATGGCCTTGGGCGGTTTGGGTAGGAGTACCTGTTTCGGATGATGAACCATGTTCATCTTCCTGCTGGGCGGATGCATTTGCAAAAGCAAAAAACAGAACCGTAACTAAGAAAAATTGCTTGAATATATTGATTTTATTGACCATTGCACCTAAAGCTTATGCGTTTTTTGAATTCGGCTGCAAATTTAGACAATTAAACCTTCACTTAAAAAAAATTCAATGCTTTTTTTGATGATTTCTGTTAATCCTAAAATGATTGCCACGAAATGGGGTATTGTGTCCGACAGAATTATTTTTTGAACTGTTTTAATAGTGTAACCACTTCAAAGCCAGTATATAAAAAATACATGGTTAAAAAGAAAAGGGTAAAACCCAAAGCAGCTTCCCGTTTCAATAAGGCATAAATCAGAATGATCACCAGATAGGCAAACAGTTTTATCCCCGTAAGCCCCATGAAGTAGTAAACAAATTTTTTAGGTGTTGCTGCCACCTTCATTAAAAGCAGGTGAATAAATGCCGTTGTAACGATAAAAAACAGCCAGATGGCCCAGGTCAATCCTGTTTGAAAACGGACCGCTGCATACTGCTGCCATAGCAAAAGAATGATTACCGTGAATAAAGAGAAAAGGGTTAATTGAACAAAAAAAGACTTTACTGAAAGGTTCATATCATTTTTTAAGAACATCCTTTATGAAATAATAAATGGCCAGGAATACCGAAAGCAGCGTCAGGACCAATGTAAAAACCGGGAACTTAAGCTGAAGCCATTTATCCAGCTGAATACCACCCAATACACCGCCTGTGATAATAGCAGCCATTTGGATCCCCATCCCTGAATATTTAACGTAATTGTTGAGCGGCCTTTTCGGATTGCTGTTTCCCTGTTTGTTCACCTTTTA
>CAZMRM010000566.1:0-1704 GCA_964568515.1 uncultured Chitinophaga sp.
GTATTGTACACGGGGACTTCCCAAAATACTTTTGCGCCAGAAAAATAACCACCCTGAATTTATGATTGTTTAAAAAAGGTTTCCATGAAAAAGATTGTTACGTTGATTTTCGTGTTGTTTGGTTGGATCTCTCCTTTTTTTGCTCAAAAAACAGATACACCGGTTTCGGGTGTTTTAAAAGACTCTACCGGAGCCCCCATTCCCTTTGCGACAGTTTACCTGGAAAAAACCAATTATTCAGCAACCACTTCCGAAACGGGAGCATTCACCATTAAAACTGTTCCTGCGGGTGACTATACCATCATTTTTTCGGCAGTGGGATATATTCAGAAAAAAAGAAAAATTCATGTTCCCTTAACAAAAGAACTGAACATTGTTATTACTCAGAATATAGCCACTATGGGCGAAGTGGTGGTAACCGGCAAATCGGAAACACAAACCATCAAAGAGATGAGTTATGCTGTGAATGTACTGGATGTAAAAAAATATGCGAACACAACCTCTGATATCAATCAATTGCTCAACCGGAGTACAGGTGTACGGGTGCGTGAAGAAGGCGGACTGGGTTCCAATTTCAATTTTTCATTGAATGGTTTTTCCGGCAACCAGGTACGCTTTTTTTTGGATGGCGTACCCATGGCCAATTTTGGTGCTTCCTTAGGACTCAATAACATTCCGATCAATATGGCCGATCGTATTGAAGTGTACAAAGGCGTTGTTCCGATCTGGTTGGGAGCCGATGCATTGGGCGGTGCCGTAAACATCGTGACCAATCAAAAGATCAGGAATTTTGTGGATGCCAGTTACAGTTACGGCTCTTTCAACACCCACAGGGCCTCTGTAAACACACGCTTTACCGACAGCAGCGGCTTTACAGCCAGCGCAAATATCTTTTATAATTATTCGGACAATAATTTTATTATCGAAACAAAAGAGCCGGATCCGGTTTCGGGGGCATTTGGTGAACTCAAAAAATTCAGACACTTCCATGATCGCTACCGTTCTGCTGCTGCACTTTTGGAAACAGGAATTGTAGGAAAAAAATGGGCCGATAAAATATTGATAGGTGCCATTGTTTCCGGAAATGACAAACAAATTCAACAAGGAGCCACCATGCAAAAAGTGATTGGCGAAGCCTTCACCACCAACCGTTCTTTCATTCCTACTTTTAAATATCAGAAAAAGAATTTCATCATTCAAAAACTGGATTTCAATATTTTTTCTTCTTACAATTTGTCCACCGACCAGTCAATAGATACCAGTGCTAAAAAATTCAGATGGAATGGCACCTACACGTATTCATTGTATGGCGATAAAAGCAAACAGGGAGAGTTTGGCGACAAGAGCCATTATATTTATAAAGGAAAAAATTTTTTAAACACTGCCAATCTGAGTTATACCATCGATAAAAATCATTCATTCGGATTTAACTATACCGGCAATACCTATTCCCGTCATGAAGAAGACAGGATAAGACCTTATCGTCCGGGATTGATCGCTCCCAAGCTATCTACGCACATCATGGGACTGGGCTATAAACTCTCGGCCTTCAAGGAAAAACTTTCGGCCACTGTGTTTGGAAAGTACTTCATACGCAGCACGGAACTGAATACTACGGTTAATACCGAAAGCGGACAAAAAGATTCTTTATTGAGATCCAGTTTTGAACAACCGGGTTATGGCTTTGCCGCATCTTATTTTTTT
>CAZMRM010000567.1:0-1700 GCA_964568515.1 uncultured Chitinophaga sp.
TACAACCAGGTTGTATTTATCCATTACATTGGCCACCTCTTCGGCGGTTGTATTTGCTTTGATGGAGATAACTTTTGAATCATATATTTCTGAAACTTTAGAACGTGTAGAGGAAATAATTAGCTTTTTTAGTGGTAATAACCCTACTAATTTTTCATCATCATCTACTACATAAATTGCGTAAATATCAACGACAGTATCGGCCTGTGCCCTTATCTCACGAACACATTCAAGTGCATTACTGTCTACATGGACTTTAACAAGTTCCGTTGCCATTAATCCTCCTGCGGAATTCTCATCATAATTCAAAAGGTCGACAATATCACTGGCCTGCTCGGTGTCTTCCATGTGTGATAATACTTCATCCTGTACATTATCTGGTAATTCAGATATGACATCGGCAGCATCATCCGAATCCATATTATCGATGAACTGTTCGGCAATTTCTTTGGAGGTAAGTGAGGCCAGAAAATCTTCCCGTACATCTTCATCCAGTTCAATCAGTACGTCTGCAGCAAGTGTCTCATCCAGTTGTTTGTAAACGAATTTGGCTTCTTCTGTTTCGAGTTCATTGAAAATTTCGGCAATATCCGGTGGATACAGATCCTTGAACCGGTCTATAATAAAAGCACCATTCTCATTACGAATGGCTTCACGGAGTTCCGTTAAAAAATGATCAGTTAATTTAAATGGCAAAACACAAGCAATTTAAATACGTGTAAACTGCACACGTGTGAATAATACCTTATTATAATTTATGTGAACAAAGGTAAACTTTATAATTAAAAGCCCGATGGAGTACGATTAAATTTCTATCATATTTGTTAAGGCAACAAAATCGGCAACAGACAGTTCTTCTGCCCGTTTTGTTAAATAGGGATGCGCGGTAAATTCGGATTTAAGCTTAAATGCTTTAATAGAATTGCGTAGTGTTTTGCGACGTTGGTTAAACCCGGCTTTCACCACTTGTTTAAACAATTTTTCATCACAATCAAGATGCTGAACATTGTTACGTTTTAAACGGATAACCGCTGATTTTACTTTTGGGGGAGGGTTAAAAACATGTTCATGAACAGTAAATAAATAGTCTATATCATAAAATGCCTGTAATAAAACACTGGTAATTCCATAGGTCTTATTTTTAGGTTTGGCTGCAATACGTTCAGCTACTTCTTTCTGAAACATACCGACTACTTCCGGAACAAGGTTTTTATGATCAAGAACGGTAAATAAAATTTCAGTAGAAATATTATAAGGGAAATTACCGATTACAGCAAAGGGCTGTTGCTTAAATAAGGAGTCGAGATTCAATGCTAAGAAATCCCCTTCAATAATTTTATCCTGCAGAGCGGGAAAATGCTTTTTTAAATAGGCAATAGAGTCCCTGTCAATATCAATTACATAGGTTTCAAAATCAGGAACCTGGATAAGATATTTCGTAAGAACACCCATTCCGGGACCTACTTCCAACACAATTTTATAATGTGATTTTAAAATCAGACTTTTAACAATATCGGCTGCAATGGTTTCATCCATTAAAAAATGCTGGCCAAACTGTTTTTTTGCTCTTACAGAATCATTCATTCAATAGTGATAAGGAAGTGAGATTGACAGAAATACTGATTAATTAGAAAATAGAAGCTATACGACCTGCAACAAGGTTCTAAAGGCCACAAATTTATTGGCAAAGCGGTCGTTAT
>CAZMRM010000568.1:0-1681 GCA_964568515.1 uncultured Chitinophaga sp.
TGATAAACCTATCAAAACTCACTGTTGGAATAAAACAAGGAATATCCTTTTCCAGTTCTATCCAGCCTGTACCATATTCTTCCTGAAAAAATCCGGCTGCAACACCATGCGTTAAATCTGCACAATAATTAAGCGGCTGGATATTGTATGCATTCGTAACCCAGGCTGGTGCAGTTACTCCGGCATCACATCCACAACTTGACTCTTGCATGGCTGTTGCAAAATATTCGTTCACGGTGATACAATCAAATCCTACCAGGTTATTAAAAATGGCATGTCCAACTGCCATTCCTATTGCCCATCTTTTGCGGTTGGTGGGTATATATACGTCGCGTGTGGAGTTCCAGGCCCTCACTGTTCCTTCACCCAATTGAATTTCCTTGCCATGATGCACAAAACAGGCTTCACTAAAATCCTTTTTGCATTTGAAATTTTCGAATGAAGGAGGAACATAACAAATGATGCCTGGAATAGTATCACCATTTAAAAGACCAAAAGTTGGAGGAAACATTCCCAATTCATACTTCATACGAATGGTGAACTTGTTGTTACATCCTGTATTCAATGGTTGTGCCCAACTCTGTTTTACAAGTTCAACAGTACCGTTGTTACCATTCTTTAGGACATCCAGGCCATTATCAACCGTAACATCGGATATACCAGGCCAATTGAAAACAAAACTAAAGGAGCTAAGATTTGTTGCTGAATTGTTACATACAGTAAATTCGAATGCAATGTTTGTAGCATCCTTTTGTACCACACAAAACTTGTAATTAAAATCTTGTGAATGCAGACCTAGTGATAAGAATAGAATTGCAATAATTATTATCACCTTTTTATTTCCCATGTCAAATTTTATTGATGTGAATTAAAAGTGTCAGGGTGAAATTGCTTCTCTTACAGCAATATCCCACTTTTTTTTGGAAAAACAAAATAGATGGTTGAAGATTCTGCTACTGTCTGAAAATATCTTTGTAAGAACAAAAGAGGTACCTCTATACAACTCCCCCGTTCACTATTAAATGGCAGATAATCCATCGTTTATTATATCATTTTCGTACCTTCGCAAACTAATTTTTATCTATAAATATGTACCCATCACTCTATTATGCAGTAAAGGATTTGTTTGGTTTGGATCTGCCTGGTTTAAAAATGATACAAAGTTTTGGCTTTTTTGTAGCCATATCGTTTCTGGCAGCTGCATATTGCTTTACAAAAGAATTACAGCGAAAAGAAAATGAGGGACTGTTAAGTGCGGGAACCAGCCGTATATTAAGAGGCCAGAAAGCAACCGGCTCCGAACTTTTCTTTTCCGGACTTGTAGGTTTTATTCTCGGATATAAGATATTGGATATATTACTTAATTTTTCAGCCTTTACAGAAGATACACAGGGTTTTATATTGTCAGTGAGAGGCAATTTTATAGGAGGTCTTATCGGAGCTGCTGCCGGTGCTTATCTTAAATATTCCGACAGTGAAAAAGAAAGAAAAAAATACAAGCTTGAAGCTCCAACCTGGGTTGAAATTCCAATGCATCCCTATCAGCATGTTGGTAATTTAACATTATTGGCCGCACTTACCGGAATCATTGGTGCTAAAATTTTTCACAATCTGGAAAATTGGGATGAGTTCATGAAAGATCCGGTGGATGCACTTTTATCATTCAGTGGGTTGACCATGT
>CAZMRM010000569.1:0-1677 GCA_964568515.1 uncultured Chitinophaga sp.
TTTTTTTAGTAAGTGTGGATGGCTGATTGGGTGTAGTATCTAATGAAGGAATAGACAGGTGGGCCACCATCACACTGCCTAATCCCTGATTTATTAATTCTCTGAAAGGATATAACTCTAATGTATCCAGACGACTGTGGGAGGATTTAACCGTTGGCAATGTTTTATGCGAATCGCTGTCGGTATCTCCGTGTCCTGGAAAATGTTTTCCATTGGCCAATACATGATTATCCTGCATTCCCTTCATATACATCAGTGCTTTACGGGTAACGTTGTATTTATCTTCCCCAAAGGAGCGATTGCCAATTACAGGATTCAAGGGATTGTTATTAATGTCTATATCAGGTGCAAAGTTTATTTGCATGCCCAGACGTTTACACTGGCGGGCTATTTCCACTCCCATTTCATAAATTAATGAATCATCCTGTATGGCTCCCAATGCCATTTGTCTTGGAAATTTTGTGGTACTATCCAACCGCATTCCCAATCCCCATTCCGCATCCATTGACATAAAAAGCGGCACATTTACACAGGACTGATAACAGTTAGCAAGAATAGCCTGACGAACAGGCCCTCCCTGAAAGAAAATCAGTCCTCCGATATAATAATCATCCACCAGTTTTTTAATTTCCTTGAAATGATTTTTATCTTTATTGGAATATGCCGCCACCATAAATAATTGTGCGATACGTTGATCGGCCGTTAATGTTTTAAATACAGAATCTGCCCAGCGTGTGTCTTTGGTATAAAACGGAGGCTCCTGTCTGACAGGATTTTGTGCATCCATCCTGTTAAGAAAAACGATCAATAAAAATAAAAATGCTATCCTTTTTTCCATAGTTTAAATTTCTCAAAGCTGCTTTGTTATTTCTAAACAGCTATTCCGGGTTCTTCTTTACAAAGCCAATTACGATCAGCTAATTTACTGTGGTTCAACACTGCATTTGTTACAGCTTTCTTTACTTTTCAACCATGAGGTGTTAATGGAAATTAAACAAAAAACAGAAACAATTTATTTCACTCTTTTTCTAGTTTGTAACTTTGGGGCTTACCAAACAGCAGAGCTGAGGATGTATAAAAAACTGTTCAACGTAATGGTACTGATGATTACCGTACTTACTGTTAACCTTCTTACCGGTTGGATCACCGATTATATCATCCATTACAAACTTGGCATCAATCCCTATAGATTTACGGCTATTGCCATGCTGGCACTTGTTTTTATACTGGTTCCGGCATACAGCTACCTGGATAAAAAAGTAGAGTACCTGATTGTAAAAGTATTGCTTTCCGGTAATAACTCATTTGGAAAAATCATGTGGCTGTTTCTTTCATTTGCTTTCTTTTTCGGTATTTTATTTACCATTTATTTAAAAGAATGGTTTCACATCAATTTATTAATGGTTCTTAAGGAAAAGCTGTTCTAGGCACTGTTGTTTTTTTTAATTCAGATTGCTTGTCTGCATTTGATTTTTTTGCACTCCGAAGAAACGTTTGATGAATCCCTCGATCAAATCCTCTGTTAAATGACTATCAGATATCAATTAATAGTGTTATTTTTGTATCACTTTTTTCTCTATGTCAGATATCATTCAGCTTTTACCCGATTCCGTTGCCAACCAGATTGCCGCTGGTGAAGTCGTACAGCGACCTGCCTCTGCCGTGAAAGAATTAATG
>CAZMRM010000570.1:0-1674 GCA_964568515.1 uncultured Chitinophaga sp.
TGTTTGCTTATCATCACCGGATTGAACAGTTCCTGAAATGGTTAAATCCTGGCAAAAAACAAGGGTAGCAGAATGAATAAGTACAATGATTAGCGCTAGTAATTTTTTTCCATATTTGTTCATAGGGAATTTGGTTTTGGTTGTTAGGTTTAAAAATCGGGAAGTACTATAATGAGATGTGCATGATCAGGAAATTGTAGTCGTGTTCAAAATATGCAAGCCAATTCCCGCTTAGAAATAAAAAGTTTCTATCAACAACAACTTTTTGCGCTGCAATTATAAGTTTAAATTTTTTAACAAAAGAAATTTTTTTTTTTAATTTATTACTTACAAGGTAATTCTTTATAACAAAAAAACTTAAGCGACTACGGGATATTTGATTTCACAAGTTAATACCCTGAATTAGTATAAAGTTTCCTTCAATCATTTATTTTAAAATATAATTGTTTCGGTTAATTACGATAAATTAATGCGCTACGGTTTTTAAATAAACAACTATTTAATACTTAAATATATCGTGTATATTTGTTTATCTACCTTCAATTTGCAACACTATGAAAGCTCGTTATTTGATTTTAATTCTTTTATTCTTTCTCGGACTATTGATCTCCGCTATTCACCCGCATGATTATTTTACCTGGCTCCTTGAAGTTTTTCCAGCAGTTACCGGTCTTATTATTCTGATACTTACTTACAAACGTTTCCAATTTTCTTTTTTTACTTACTCCATGATCCTGCTCCACTGCTATATTTTATTTATTGGAGGGCATTATACTTATGCAGAAGTTCCATTGTTTGAATGGATCAAAGAACTGTTTCATCAAAGCAGAAATAATTATGATAAAGTCGGACATTTTGCACAGGGTTTTATACCGGCTTTGATCATCCGGGAATTGTTTATCAGGAAAGAAATTGTAAAACCAACTGCTTGGCTTCCTTTTTTAACTGTTTGCACATGCGCTACAATTAGTGTATGCTATGAATTTTTGGAATGGTTTGTTGCTGTATGTACTGGCGATTCTTCCGATTCTTTTTTAGGAACCCAGGGATATGTATGGGACACACAATCGGATATGTTATTTGCTTGCATTGGAGCAACATGTACGGTTTTACTTTTACCTGAAATTCATAATTCTTCCATGCAAAAAGTGAAAACGGCTTGAGATAGATTTCTCGGCTCCGTTCAAAATGACGGCACATTAATATGAAAAGTTTGAGAGCGGGTAAAAAAAATGTGAAGGCCGATGCCTTCACATTTATTAACCATTTGTTTATCACAACGAACATAACCAAATGAACAGGTCCCAAATGAATGAAATAAAGGATTACCCAATGCCGTTGTTTAAAATGCAGGTTAGTATTATATAAAATGACATGCAAAACAACGGGTTATTCTCCAATAAATTTTTCTTTCTTCTTACTATTTATTTAACGGTCTGTTTTTTCGAATTAACGGTATCTGATAATTATCCTTCAGTCATATTGAATTTTTTGATCACCGCTTTTAAATCGATCCCCTTTCCTAAAACCGGTTTAAAAATATCGCCTTCGCTTCTCAAACGCTCCAGCATATTAAATATGGTAAAGTCCTGCATCTTTAATCCTTTTTTTACTTCATCCCAATGTAAAGGCGCTGATACCGTAGCTTTAGGTTTTGGCCGAAAAGAATAAGGA
>CAZMRM010000571.1:0-1673 GCA_964568515.1 uncultured Chitinophaga sp.
CTGTACAATTTAGGAATGACTTATTAAGTTACCTCAATGAACATCCCCTGAAATCAAAAATTTCAGGGGATGTTGTTTTTATAATTAAAAGCTTCTCGGTTTGCGTATTTTTTTTCTCAAAAAAATTATTACTTTTGTGCTCCTCCAAAATAAATAAAATCACAACAGTCCTTCTTGCTTTGATCAGAGGGTATTTATAAATAGCGATTGATTAAAATTAAATTTGCACGTTTATTGAATTCGAGGCAAAAAGCTGTTAAATCTAAAACATAAAACATGAACATTATGAAAAAATCATTGGTACTTTTATTAACTGTTGTCAGTAGCTTGATTTCCTGTTCCATTTTTGCACAGGATAAGGGAAAATGCTATGATGAAAATTCTCATCTGATTAACGTAGGGATAGGATTTGGAGGTTTTGCATACTACAAACTTACCAAAGGAGGAAATTATGAGTCAGGCAGAACACCGGTATTTGTATTATCATACGAACAACCACTTAAGAACAAAGTGGGTCCGGGGTATATCGGCTTAGGTCCTTATTTTTCTTTTCAAAATCAACATGAGCGTTATAATTACGATTATTTCTATAACAACGGGACTCACCGTTATTATTATGAACACAATTGGAACTATATGACAATTGCAGCAAGAGGAACCTACCATTGGGATATCTTGAATAGTGCAAAGGCGGAAGTATATGGTGGAAGTATGATCGGTGTTCGTATCAATGTTTACAATTATGACAGTAACAATCCGGATCCTAATTATCGTGATAAAGATAAGCTTAGCGAAGCCGGTGTAGATGCTGCTTTTTCTATATTTGCAGGAGCCCGCTGGTACTTTGCTCCTAATGTAGCACTTTATGCTGAAGTAGGTTCTGGTATTTCTTTCTTATCAGGCGGACTAACATTTAAATTCTAAAACCCAATAATTTCAAAATATAAAAAGCCGGCAATGACCGGCTTTTTATATTCTATGAATTTAAGTTATCACAATATTTAATGTATAGATCTTGAATTTGAGTTAACTGTTACCCGCTATTTTATTTCCCTTTGGTTATCGGAAACATTTGCCGGATAGCAGAAAAACTATCTGCAGAAGCAGATTTGAATACGCCCTGGTTGGTGTCTCTTATATCTTCTACAGAGTAAAAAGCGGTTGGATTGTACCTATGGATAATTTCTGCCACTGATTGTACATTTTTCCGTTTAATAACTGTAAACAACATTTTTACCGGTCCCATTGCCCCATGCGCATCCACTACGGTGATCCCGTAATTTTCCCGTTTAAGTGCCTGGATCAGCTCATCACAATTTTGATTGGTAATGATGCGCGGCGGCGTGATGCGGATCACCTGCATCCCCAGTGCTAACCGTTCTTCTATCCGGAGTCCGACATAGGTTCCTGATGCAAAACCGCCTGCAAACGCAAGATAACAGGCTACGTTATTTAAATTTTTCATTACCTGCGCTACAACAATGATCCAGATAAGTACTTCAAAAAATCCAAGAACAGGCACTAATCTTCGATAACCTTTTGAAATAAAGACATGTCGAAGCGTGCCTAAGCTTACATCACCAATACGGGATAAGAAAATGATTAATGGGAGGACAACCCAGCTGTGATAATCAAAATTATCAAAAAAAGCATGAAGGGTTTTTGCAATGACT
>CAZMRM010000572.1:0-1669 GCA_964568515.1 uncultured Chitinophaga sp.
ATCATAAATTTCAACCGAAGTGTTCACCATTGGTTGAGTGGTAATCAGGTTGGTAACTACAAAATGCATGGATCCGTCACTTCCTCTTTTGGCCAATAAACCAAGGTCGGAAGCAAGAATATTACGGCTGACACCTTTATTACGGTAATAAGCAGAATTACATGGATTATCCCGTTGTTTATAATCATAGTCATCGTAATAATAGTCATCATCGTAGTAATATTCTCCGTAATAGTCCCAGTCATGTTCGTCATCCAAATCCGAATCGGTTGACTGCAAATCCGATTCATCCTCTGTTGTTGAAGCGCTATCCGTGCAGGTATAGCTGACATATTCTTTTTTGAAATCAATGATTACCTTGTAAATGGCACCTGGCTCCGTTTTGATCAACTCAGCAAGGTCAAAAGAATAGGTATTCCATTTACCTATATCGGTTGTATTGGAAGTGCCCAATTGTATGGTCTTTTTAAGAATTAATTTGCCTACCCGTCTCAGTTCCCGATCACCTTGGAGATTGTTTACCTGCAGATACTGAGGAATATTTTTTTCGAAGATCTTTAAGATCTTGACATCAACGGCCTTTAAACTTACAGCTTTGAATGGAAAGATAAGACCATTGGAATTTGGCAAAATAACACCTTTGCCAATTAGTTCCACTGCCGGTTTGATTTCCTCAAATAAAAGTTCCATGCTGTAACGTTCCTTGAGTGGCATTCCCAATACGTTGACAATGCCTGTTTCTGCTGTAATGGTTTTAGCACCCAGCTGACGTGTTTGAGGGTACACCCGTATTTCATTGTCTTCAATGATGTATTTTAAATTGTTTTCTCCATTCAGCGTAACAAGACCTTCCGGATTTTGGTTTTCAAGAAGTGGATCTGAAAATTGAAGCACCGCATATTGATCCGGACTTTGAACCACTTTAGCATCCACTACTTTAAAGTCGCCAAGAGCAGGTATCGCAATGGTTTTGTTTTGTTTGCCCGGGACACCTATGGGTGCTCCATCCCATATTATTTCAATGCTTCCTTCTTTTTCTGTCCGTTGGATTCCTTCTACTGCAAAGTGGTTTTGTGTTCTGCTTTCGTGTATCCAATTAATAGAAAGTGCTTTTCCGTTTTGTGTAACACGTACAATTTTTTCAATCAATGCGGGATCCGCCACATCGGCAGTGCTGAGTGTTCCATCCAGTCGTTGGATACGAAGTGTCTTTTTATCGGTTGTGGTCATTCCATCAATGGAAACTTCAACGACTTGTTGAAGGGTTTGAAATATAAATGGAAATGTTTCAAACCCTGAGGGAACGTCTGTTATTTTAGATAAATGAAAAAAAGCATTATAATGTGTGCCGGATGGTAATGGTTTCTCAGGTCTAAATTCAAGCGTTCTGTTATCTACCCAAACAGTAGTTCCTTTAATGGAAGGAGAAAATTCAAACAGTTCTTCTTGTAATGGTTTACCAACTTCCAACGGTTTTTCCATTTCATTTGTCAGCATGATGCGGATCGTGGATTCACTTGAAATTAATCCGGAAGTATAAGCATTAATGTAAAGTGCAAATGCAGGATCCGGTTTTTCTTCTGATGAATGACTGTGATCCTTAAAATAGAAGGTAAGACCAATCAATACAATAGCGACGAGTGCTGTCAGTATAAGTAAAAAACGTTTG
>CAZMRM010000573.1:0-1649 GCA_964568515.1 uncultured Chitinophaga sp.
TCTGTATCCAAAGTTGGCTACTTTGCTTATGGAGGTGATCCATCGGTTAAAGAAATAAAAGGAGCGCAGATTGATTTTCGCTTGGGCGGAAAAGCCATTGATGTAGCCAACAGAAGAAAAGGAAATTCTTTCCTTATCCCCATCCTGCAATCAACCATTGACTTACGTTATCTTATTCCACTCATCGATAATAAGGACAGAAGAAAAAAAGGTGAGACCACCACTAACTTAAAAGAAAAGATGGTGGGTAACTTATCCTTTCGTTTTTTAGGATCATTCATGCAGGTGCTTAACCAGGAAATATATGGTACTTATTATACTTCACGCAGGGGAGTGCCTGCAAGCCCTTCCATTTTTACCGGAACCATTGAAATGTTTTTTTACATCACGGATCAGATTTATATAAATGCCGGATACTCTTTTACCAATCAAACGCTCATCGCCCCTATTCCATTCTTTTCGGTGAGTTACGGAAGGAAAGAATAAATAATGATGTAAAAAAGCGATTTAATTCCTACTGGATCCGTGTCAGATGATTTTTAGTTTTGTAATTTAGCTGTATGGAAATTGATACACTCATTAAAGAATATCAACGCTTGAATTTATCCCAAACATTAAACTATGATAAATTTAATCAGCATGCCATTACGCACCATTCCACAAGTCTGGAAGGTTCTACGTTAACCGAAATAGAAACCAGTTTATTATTGGATGAAGGACTAACTCCAAAAGGTAAACCAATTGAACATAGTTTAATGACGGTCGATCATGCATTGGCTTTATCATTTGTACTTGAAAAGTCGGAAGACCAAGCACAAATTACAATTGATTTAATCAAACAGATCAATGCAAAGGTAATGGCCAGAACAGGAAAAATTTACCAAACAGTATTTGGCGAACAGGATAGCACACAAGGGATTTTCAGAAAAGGAAATGTGATGGCTGGCAACAGGTATTTCCCGAATTTTGATAAAGTAGAAACATTAACAAAAAAACTGGTTGATACAATATCTGTCAAAATAGATCAATGTTCTTCTATTGAGGATCAATTATTTCTCTCCTTCGATGCACATTTTGAACTGGTAAGTATTCACCCTTTTTACGATGGAAATGGCCGGACTTCCCGTTTGCTAATGAATTATATACAACACTACTTTCATTTGCCAATGGCAATTGTTTTCAAAGAAGACAAAGCAGAATATATAGAAGCACTTGAGAATAGTCGCAACAAGGACAGATCCGATCCTTTTCGTGAATTCATGAAACAACAGTATACAAAATACTTAACAGGTGAAATTGAAAATTATAGAAGAAGCATCTGACCACCTTTTCTGATTTATAAATTTTATCTCAACCAGTACTTATTTTGTATTTGCTATCTCAGTATTTGCAGGCGGTGCGAATCCAGTTTGATGAATATGAATAACAGAATGGTAAAGGACCATAATGAAGAACCACCATAGCTAAAGAAAGGAAGCGGAATACCGATTACCGGTGCAAGGCCAATGGTCATTCCGACATTTACTGTTAAATGGAAAAATAAAACAGAAGCAACACCATAACCATAAATACGGCTAAAGGGGGAGCGTTGACGTTCTGCAATAAATACAACACGGATAATCAAGAAGAGCAGCAGTACAATAACGATG
>CAZMRM010000574.1:0-1640 GCA_964568515.1 uncultured Chitinophaga sp.
CGTGACAACACGAATGTTTAAACGATATTCAGGGGAGGCACAGGCATATGCATCACGTATAAAAATTGTCTTTCCCGCCAAATATGCTGTAACACGATTATACAATGCATCAAAGTCCTTACTGTTAAAAGATGTATTCACTTCTCCCCACCACACTGTTTTTTCTGTCCCGGAATCTTTAACTATATATTTATCCCTGGGAGAACGGCCGGTAAACTCTCGTGTATCACAAGCTAATGCTCCCGTATCGGTCAATACCCCTTGTCCACTATGCATGGTTTCTTCAACTAGCTCCGGAACCGATAAATTCCAGTGGGCGCAAGCCACATCTTCAAGACCAATTTCGCGGAGACTTGCAGTTTTTGATTTTATTCCGAATTCTTTCATAGCGTTTTTTGTTTCATCATCGAAAAAGTAATATGGACAGCAAAGGTATCGTGCAGGTTTTAATTCTTATTTGACATAGATTTGTAAAAAAACTTGATTTAAGTCAATTTTTACAGCTTCCATTTATAGTACAAAAACATTGAAGAAGCTTAATAGGAAGGAATTAACCGCATTTCTTCCCGAAATGTATTTTATTCGTAACTTCGTAACGCACCTGTTCATATGCCAACATCATTTCCAATAAATAAGTTCCATTTTAATAGCGATTCTATTTTAGAAGGATTGCCGGAAAAAGATTTAGAGAAATTGAAATCAAAGATGGTTTCTTATAAGTTTAAAAAAGGGCAAATGATCTTTAGTGAGGGAACCTTCCCTTCAGGTATTTTTTATCTTAAAAAAGGCAAGGTTAAAAAATACAAAACCGACCGTGAGGGCAGAGAACAAATAATATATATTTGCAATAGCGGTGAATTATTGGGCTACCCTGCTCTTTTAAGTGAAGAAGCATATTCCGATTCTGCTTCAGCCATAGAGGATTCGGTACTTGCCTTTATCTCCAAAGAGGCTTTTTTGAATGTACTGGAACAATCAAAAGCACTCTCCAGCCGGCTGCTGAAAAATCTGAGTCATGAATTTGGTGTACTGGAAAACAGCATTGCCAATTTTGCACATAAATCAGTGCGTGAAAGACTTGCCTTGAGTTTACTCATCATGAAAGAGAAATTCCGGGATAAAAAAAATCCCACTGCTTCTGTTGAGATTATGCTTTCCCGGGAAGACCTTGCCAATGTTACCGGTACTGCAATTGAAACGCTTGTTCGCCTTTTACATACTTTTAAAAATGAAGGATTAATCGAAACAGAGGGCCGGAAAATCAGAATACTGGATGTGAAAAAATTAATAAAGGTGGCCAACTTTTATTAGTACATTTAAATGAAGGAACTGTAACACGATGCTGCTTAGAAGTCGGATATATCAAAAGAACAGTAATTTTTAAGCCGGCGGTTTACTTCCAGCTTCCCGCAATAGAAAAATTCACATTCTCACCTTTTGTCTCCATATCTGTTTGAAAGATTATTCTATAATCATTCATATTGATAGCACTGGAACCGATAAGTCCGGTTGAATCTCCCCATAATTGAATGCTATACTGATCCTTATACAGCCTGAGGTTAATACCGGGATGGATACCGTAAGTTGCAGGTAAGGTCAAGACACTCGGATAAGATCCGGTGGTTCCTAAAACTGTTTGT
>CAZMRM010000575.1:0-1634 GCA_964568515.1 uncultured Chitinophaga sp.
CTGGTGCAGAAATTATGAAATGAAGATCCGTGAAAAAGGCGGAATCGGTTTTTTCCTGGGTGGTATTGGTCCCGACGGACACATTGCTTTTAATATACGCGGATCCGATTTTTATTCCACCACACGACTCACCGCTACTAATTTTGAAACACAGGCCGTTGCTGCAACCGACCTTGGAGGTATTGAAGTATCGGGTAACCGGCTGGTAATTACCATCGGATTGGAAACCATTACTTACAATCCGGATGTTGTGGCCATTATTCTTGCTGCCGGTGAAGCAAAAGCAGAGATTATCAGACAATCGTTGGAACAATCACCATCCAACATTTATCCTGCTTCTGTATTGAGTAAATTAAAAAACGGAAGGTTCTATTTAACAGAAGGTGCTGCCAATAAATTAAACGACAGAGTAGATACCTATTATCAGTCGAATGGCTGGACACAGGAAAAGTCACAGCGTTCCATCATTGATCTGTGCAAAAAAATCAATAAATACGGACACCGTTTAAATCAGGAGGATCTAAAGGCTGATCGCTATACACGACTCATTCCCAAAATTGACGATCAAACAGTACCGGATATTCAACAGGAGATCATAAAAAAAATCAATAAAGGATTAACACCGGAACGCAATCAGGTTTTTCTTCATACCGGTCCGCATCACGATGATATCATGCTTGGTCTTTTGCCCCACATTGCCAATCATTTTTCTGAACCTTCCAATGAGTTCCATTTTGCTGTACTCACTTCCGGATTTACTGCAGTGACCAATAAATTTGTAATTGACTTATTGGAAGACACCTGGAAATTTATTGAACAGGGACAAATTCAAATGATTATGTATCCTGACTTTTTTCAATCGGGATTTAAATTCAAATGGGACAAAGATGTTTATCATTATCTCACCAAACTTGCCGGTGGAGAGGAATCTGAACGTAAAAGAGGGGTGTGTCACCGTATCGTGAGAGCCATTGTGGATATTTATGGGGTCAAGAGCCGGAACGAATTAAGAACAACCATCCTGGAAATCATAGATGTGCTTCGCAAAAGTTATGATGGCGAAAAAAATTCTCCTAAAATTCAACAACTGAAAGGAATGATCCGTGAGTTTGAAGAAGAATTGGTTTGGGCACATTATGGTACACAGGTGAAAAATGTATATCATAATCGCTTAGGATTTTATAAAGGAGATATTTTTACCGAACAGCCTGATAATAAAAGGGATGTAGTGCCTATCTTGAAAATGCTGAAGACCGTTAATCCAACGGTGTTGAGTTTAACCTTTGATCCGGAAGGAAGCGGTCCGGATACACATTATAAAGTATTGCAAACAACCGCTGATGCATTGCGTGAATGGAAAAAAGAAGCTGATCTGTCGAAACTCCGGATCTGGGGATATCGCAATGTATGGTTCCGTTTTCATCCTGCCGAGGCAAATGTAATTGTTCCGGTATCACTCAATGAAATGGCAGCAATGGACAATGTGTTCGTTAACTGCTATCTCAGTCAGGTCAATGCTTCTTTCCCCAGTTACGAATTGCATGGTAAATTCAGTGACCTTGCAAACAGAATCTGGGTGGAACAATTAAAGGATGTACAGTTCTTATTAGGAAAGGATTATTTCTATCAACATG
>CAZMRM010000576.1:0-1633 GCA_964568515.1 uncultured Chitinophaga sp.
TGTCATATTCTTCCTGTGTGTCTACCACAACGACCATTTGCATGTTATAATGGCTGTTTCCGCAAATTTTATTACATAAAAGGATGTAGTCGAATTCAACCGGTTTTTCGCCTTTTTCTTTTCTTGTTTCATTGATACCTTTCATTAATTCGATCACTTCCGGTTTTTTACGCATTTCCGCAGTTGTGATTGTTGGCGTAAAGTGGAACATGGTAACCATACCCGGTACACAGTTCATTTGTGCCCTGAAATGAGGGAAATAAGCACTGTGAATAACATCGCGTGAACGGAATTTAAATTCTACTTCTTTATTTACAGGGATGTGGAATTCATTTTTTACGATGATATCATCCTCTCCTTCTTTGCTTAAGGAGTCCATTCCAAGATCATTGGTACCGGTGATCAATTTGTAATTTGCTTCACCAAGTTTATTGTCTTTTCCGGCGTAGCGGGCCGTCCAGTCAAATTGCTTTGCGTATATTTCAATTACCGTTGTTTCAGGAGAGGCATCTTCCGTAATTTTGTTCCAGGTTTTGATACCAAAGATTACAATAACAGCAAGTACGATAGCCGGAATAACCGTCCAGATCATTTCCAGTTTATTGTTGTGTGGAAAGTAGGTAGCAACATTATCTTTTTTCCCGTAGTATTTATAAGCGAAACTGAAAAGAAGAATGTGGGTGATAACAAAAACAATCCAGATAATAGCAAGGTTAAAGTTGAAAAGTTTATCCAGCAAAATTCCATGTTCTGATGCTGCTTCAGGCAATAAACGGCTTCCATAACTCTTCAGGTTGTAGATGATAAAAATAAACAATGCGAACAAAAAGGTCAGCATTATCCGGGACATCAGTTTATTATCTTTCTCAGTAACTTCTTCCGGTCTTTTGCCTTTTAAGCTGGAAGCAAGTTCGAACACCCTTACCAAATAGCCAATTGCTAGAACTGTTAAAATTATGGCAACGTAAACTAAAAACTTTATCATAGTATGTTGAATTGTTAATTCGTTATTGTAATGCGTACTGTTTAACTATTAATAATGATGATGGATACTTTCATCCAGGTATGGATGTTTTTGAATCATTAATGGTCTTTTTGTCAGCGATTTGTGAACTACAAACAAGAGTAGTCCCAAAAAGCCCAAAGCCATTCCTATTTCTAACCATCCTAAATGCCAGTGTCCTTTAACAGTTGCAGGCATTACCATCATAAACACATCTAACCAGTGGCCGACAAAAATAATACATCCTACAAAAGTTAAAAAGAAATAATTACGTTTTGCATCACGGCTCATCAATAATATCATAGGGAAAATGAAATTCATGAAGAACACGGTCCACATTAAACCCATGTAATGAAAATCGTGTAAACGTTCCTGAAAATAGATGATCTCTTCGGGGATATCGGTGTACCAGATCAACATAAACTGGCAGAACCATAAATAACTCCATAAAAAGCTGACAGCAAACACCCATTTTCCGATATCGTGGATGTGACTGTCATTTACCTGTTCAAGGTATCCTCTGCGTTTTAAATAAAGTACAAATAATATGATGGTGATCATGGCAGAGATCCACATTCCTGAGAAAGCGTACCAGCCATACATGGTGCTGAACCAGTGTGCATCGATGCT
>CAZMRM010000577.1:0-1631 GCA_964568515.1 uncultured Chitinophaga sp.
AATGAAATTAAACGGGCCATGTTTAAACCTTGTTCTGCTTCAGGCATTGCATTGCCTACAATCAGGTCATCAACTTCCTCTGCTTTTACAGAAGGAACAGCGGCCATCAGGTATTTAATGACTTCTGCCGCCAGGTCATCGGGGCGTGTAAAACGGAAACCACCTTTATTGGCTTTGCCAACAGCGGTCCGGAAGCCATTTACGATATATGCATTCATAGATCAGTTTTTTTTAGATTAACTACAATCCTATTATTAGGTACTAGGTACACAATTCTTGAAAATTAATTACGCAATACTTTACCACCGGTGATAATGGATTGTAAGCGTTCCAATGTTTTACGTTCACCGCATAAGCTTAAAAAGGCTTCTCTTTCCAGATCCAGTAAATATTGTTCGCTTACAAGTGTAGGAGCAGAGAGATCACCACCACACAGGACCCATGCAAGTTTTTGCGAAATTTTAGCATCATGTTCACTGATGTAATTACCGACCAGCATGGAATTGGCACCTAAATAAGCCAGGCCAAGAGCTTGTTTTCCAAGCACACGGATATCCTTACGCTGAACAGGTTTTGTATATCCTTCATTGGCAAGTTCAATACAGTTGGCCTTTGCTTCCGTTAATACGCGGTTACGGGAAATCACCACCACATCCTTTCCTTTGCGCAGGTATCCTAAATCAAATGCCTCGTGTGCAGAAGTGGAAACTTTTGCTTGTCCGATGGTTAAAAAGCGTTCACGGAAATTGTTCAATTCAATATCACCTTCCTGTAACTCATCCGACAACCGAACGGCAAACTCTTTGGTACCGCCACCTCCTGGAATCAATCCCACTCCAAACTCTACAAGTCCCATATATGTTTCGGCATGAGCAACCACCCTGTCGGAATGCAGGCTCATTTCACAGGCCCCCCCTAATGCCATATTATGCGGTGCTACCACCACAGGAATACTGGAGTAACGAACACGCATCATCGTATTCTGAAATGTTTTGATGGCAAAATTCAATTCATCATACTCCTGTTCAACAGCCATCATAAAAATCATCCCGACATTTGCTCCTGCGCTAAAATTGGCGCCTTCATTGGAAATGACCAGGCCTCTGAAATCTTTTTCTGCCAGATCGATGGCTTTATTAATACCTTCAATCACTTCACCACCGATGGAATTCATTTTGGTGTTCCATTCCAGGTTAAGTATACCATCACCAATATCTGTGATGACTGCACCACTGTTTTTCCAAACCGTTCTGGTTGGCCGTATGTTATCCAGTAAAATAAAGGATTCCGTTCCCGGAATGGTTTTGTAATTTTTAGAGGCAATGTCATAGAATTTTTTATTGCCATTTTCAATTTTGTAAAAAGAAGAGGCACCAGTTTCAAGCAGGGCATATACCCATTTTGCAGGTTTAATATTGGCAGTTTCCATTGCCTTTACGGTATCTGCTACACCAAGGGCATCCCAGGCTTCAAAAGGACCCAGTTCCCATCCAAACCCGGTGTTCATAGCCGCATCAATTTTATAAAGTTCTTCTGTAATTTCAGGGATGCGGTTGCTGACGTATGCAAATAAACTGTAAAATGTTTCCCGGTAAAATTCACCGGCTTTATCTTTACCTGCCAATAATACC
>CAZMRM010000578.1:0-1631 GCA_964568515.1 uncultured Chitinophaga sp.
CAGGTTTAGGGGGTTGTTCATACCTTTTAACCGGTCTGAACCGTTTTGTTTTTTTCACGGAATGGCTTTCTTCTTTTTGTTTTTTTCCTTTTTTCTTTTTGCCGAATTTTCGTCCCCACCACATGATAAATCCGGTAATTGGCAGTGAGGCTCCGATAAGTGTACAACAGAAAACCAAGACCTTTCCGGGAAACCCAAGTACAGTTCCTATATGAATATCATAATTCATCCGGCGCAGCTTAGCTGCAAATGGTGCTTCGTCAAAAGAAGATTCATACACCTGATCCCCTTTTAATTGTTTCAGCGTATGCTGATCAAATTTATAACTACGGTTATTGTAAAACTGACCGCTATTGGAGTAAACCGTAATGGAAATAATGGATTTGGGTTTTGCAGGATCGGGATAACTAAAGAAGAACCCTTCTGCCCGAGGATGCCTGATCATAGTACCTGCGAATGTTATATCCAATGCACGATCAGCAGTATAAAATTTATTTACCTGAGTAGAATCGGATTGCAGATTTTTTGATTTGGGTATGGATTTACCGCCTGAGGTTACCCAGTACAACCCTTCATTGTACCATTTGATTCCCCAGACCATTCCTGTTAATGCGATGCAGAGTAAAACCAGGAGAGCATAAAAACCAAGCACATTGTGAAGGTCGTAGTTGACACGTTTGAAAGAAGCGTTCCATTTGATCTTGAAAATGCGCTCCCGTGTACTTTTATTGAATTTTTTTGGCCACCACCAGATAAGGCCCGTGATCAGAATGAAGACAAAAGTTAAAGTAGCGTAATTAACAATGGGGCGGCCAATATCCGGTGGCAACCATAAAAAACGATGACCATTGAGTATGAAACGGAAGAAATCTGTTTCTCCCGGGGCATGAGCCTCTTTTCGTAGAATTTCACCTGTATAAGGATGAATGTAAAGAACGACATTTGTTTTTTTACGTTCTCCCAGATGTGCATTTACCGTTTTCCCTTTTTGAAAGATGACATAATTCATTTTCATTCCGGGAGCTTCTTTTTGAGCAATCGCTTTTATTTGAGAAGGGGTCAGAATGGGCTTATCCTGCTGTTCAACTTTGGTTTCCGGTTTTAACAAGCCGGTGATCTCATCATTAAAAACCCAGATGCAACCGGTTAAACAGATATTAACCACAATGATCCCGGAAATTAATCCTAACCAAAGGTGCAGCCAGCTGTTTATTTTTTTGAATTTCACCATGATAGCACGTTTCCCTTCTTAATCTGTGCGCAAAAGTAAAAAGTAAATACTTATTTAGAATTAATTTAAATTATATTTTTAAAAAATACCATGTTTAGGGTATGCCTTCTATGCCTATGATAATTGGCCGTGACACCCGCTATTTTTACCACCATATTGTATTTTAGTACTCTGAATGAACGCCTTAACCTATAAAATTGCATTGAGCCTATTACCATCCATTGGGGATGTGCTGGCCAAAAAACTACTTGCTTATTGCGGGAGTGCAGAACAAATATTTAAAGAAAAGCGTTGGACACTGGAAAAAATTCCGGGAATAGGTGCTATAACAGCACAGGCAATTACCAGGCATTCTGTTTTTGAGAGGGCGGAAAAGGAACAGCTTTTTTTGTCTGAACAT
>CAZMRM010000579.1:0-1621 GCA_964568515.1 uncultured Chitinophaga sp.
CCATGTCTGCTGATCCCAGAAACAAAGGCGTTCGTTGATGCAGCTCTTTAATATCCAGTTCCATGATGCGTTTAAAGCCATCTGTTGCTTTTCCTCCGGCTTGCTCAACAATAAAAGCAAGCGGGTTGCATTCGTACAATAAACGTAATTTTCCCTTTGGTGATTTCGAAGTGGTTGGATAGATATAAATACCACCGGTGATTAAATTTCTATGAATGTCTGCAACTCCGGATCCGATATACCGGGACGAATACGGACGGTTCGTTGCATTGTCTTCTTCCTGGCAATATTTAATATATTTTTTTACTCCATCCGGAAAATGCACATAGTTTCCTTCATTGATCGAATAGGTCTTTGCATTCTTAGGAATCTGCATATTGGGATGTGACAAACAGAATTCACCGATGGAAGGATCCAGTGTAAAGCCGTTCACTCCTCTGCCTGTAGTGTATACCAGCATACAGGACGACCCATAAATAACATATCCTGCCGCCACTTGTTCTGTACCATGTTGAAAAAAGTCTTCACTGGTGCCAGGTCCTGAGAGAGAGGTCCTGCGGTAGATAGAAAAAATAGTACCAACGGAAACGTTCACATCAATATTCGAGGAACCATCCAACGGATCAATGGCAACAACATATTTAGCATTTTTAGACATTTCATTTTCCACCACTATTATTTCTTCGTTCTCTTCCGAAGCAATGGCACAACACTCTCCACCTACACTTAATGCGGCAATGAACTGCTCATTGGCAAAAACATCCAGTTTTTTCACATTTTCTCCCTGCACATTGATTTCTCCTGCATCTCCTAATATATCTGCTAACCCTGCTTTATTTACCTCTCTGTTTACAATTTTTGCAGCTATTCCGATGTCCCTTAACAAACGGGAAAGTTCCCCTTTTGAAAATGGAAAATCAGCCTGTTTCTCAATGATAAACTGACCTAACGTTTTAACCCTGCTCATAGTTGTGTTCATTTTGAATTTTTGCCAAATATCGCACTTTTTTCCTAGTCCCAAAAATGATATTCCTTTATTCAGGCATCAAAGAATTAAATATCTTTGTTTGTTAGCCAGCAGCTTTTGTGCTGGCTTCTGTAATTAATTTTTAATTATTTCCGTATTCATGCAAACTGTTTCTATCCGTAAAGGAGTAAAATCCGATCTCTCCCAGGTATTAGGGCTTATCAAAGAGCTCGCTGTTTATGAAAAAGCAGAAGGTGAAGTTATTGTAACGGTTGAGGATCTTGAAAAAGATGGCTTTGGACCACATCCTTACTTTCATTTTTTTGTTGCAGAAAGTAATTCTGGAATTGTTGGAATTGCCTTGTACTATATCAAATACTCCACCTGGAAAGGAAAATGTGTATTTCTGGAAGACCTGATTGTGACCAATGATTACCGAAAATCAGGAATTGGTAAAAGACTATTCAATGAAGTGGTAAAGACTTCCAAAGAAATGCAGGCAGAGCGAATGGAGTGGCAGGTACTGGACTGGAATGAACCGGCTATCAATTTCTATAAGAGCTTTAACACTCATTTTGCCCCCGAATGGGTAAATTGTAAATTGGTTGGAGAGCAAATTCAAAATTATGCATTTTAATTGCCTTTACCGCATAT
>CAZMRM010000580.1:0-1611 GCA_964568515.1 uncultured Chitinophaga sp.
TATATAATAACGGAAAAATTTCGTTTTTTAATTTTGGAACATCCGGTAAACTTACCTCAGCATGCCAGGTTTTAAATTTTCCGGAGGTTTGCGTTCGACTACTGCTGATTTATACAGTATATACAACTTCAACTGGATGAAAAAAATGAGCCCGTTCAGAGGACACACCAGGTAACTTGGCGGAATGGTAATGATTATGCAACAGGTTTAAGCTGGATCATCACAAAAACAAAAGATGGAGGGTTGCAATTGCATCAATCCGGCGGAACGTTTGGGTTTAATAGTTATTTAACATTTTATCCTGATTTGAAATTTGGAATTGTTTTATTAACCAAATACATCAACTGGAGGTATGGAAGAAAAATTAAGTATTATTGCAACAGAGATTGTTAAGATATTAAAGTAAAAAATATACGATGAGTTTTGATCCAAAAGAAATCCTTACGGTTACGATGATCCTCTTCGCAGTGATCGACGTGATTGGCTCCTTGCCGGTAGTGCTTGATCTGCAAACACGCCTGGGAGGAATTGAAGCCAGAAAAGCAACGGTTGTTTCAGGCATCATTATGATCGCTTTTTTATTTTTGGGGCAATCCATTTTAGGACTCATTGGTATTGATGTGAGTTCGTTCGCCATTGCAGGTTCTTTTATCATTTTCTTTCTCGCCCTGGAAATGATCCTGGGTGTAAAATTTTACAAAGAAGATACGGCAGCAACGGCATCTGTTGTACCCATTGCTTTTCCATTGATCGCAGGTACCGGTACATTAACCACCCTGCTTTCCTTACGTGCCGAGTATTATACTGAAAACATTATTGTTGCCATTCTTATCAACCTGGTGTTTGTTTACATTGTTTTAAAAAATACCTATCGTTTGGAACGACTGTTAGGTCCGGGTGGTATCAATATATTAAGAAAAGTATTTGGTGTCATTCTTTTAGCCATTGCTGTCAAACTATTTAGAACTCACGCTGGTATATGATTACAATTTATACAGATGGGTCTTCCCGTGGAAACCCGGGACCGGGTGGTTATGGTGTTGTAATGCTTTATGGAAACTTACGAAAAGAGATTTCAGAAGGCTTTCGTTTAACGACCAATAATCGCATGGAATTATTAAGTGTGATTGTTGGTTTGGAATCTTTAAAAAAAGAAGGGAGCCGGGTCACTGTTTATTCGGACTCCAAATATGTGGTAGATGCGGTGGAACAAAAATGGATATTGGGTTGGGAAAAGAAGAATTTTAAGGATAAGAAAAATCCTGATTTATGGATACGATTTTTACGCATTTACCGAAAACATCAGGTTAAATTTGTATGGGTAAAAGGGCACCACATCAACAAAGAAAATAACCGTTGTGATGAGCTGGCCGTAGCAGCCGCTCTGGGTAATGATCTAAAGATCGATACAGGATACGAAGCATCCAGGGACTGACCTTCACATTAATTATATAAAGAAATTACTGCTAAAGAATTCCGGGCTTCAGGACAATGAAATTTCCGTTGTATTTTTTACTTCACCCATTACAAACGAAGATTCCCTTCTTCCGATCGCATCCAACAATCCAAGCTTGGTACTTGTAAATTCATTGTATTCTTTCATGTTCCTTA
>CAZMRM010000581.1:0-1608 GCA_964568515.1 uncultured Chitinophaga sp.
CAGCGCCAATGCTTCCAAATCAAAACAAGCAACCAGCCGGAAAAAACTCCTGGAAAAGCTGGTAATTGATGAGATCAAACCTTCTACACGTAAATATCCCGGAATCATTTTTAAAGCCGACCGCGATTGCGGAGATCAAATCCTGAGTGTGGAAAACCTCGCTAAAACGGCACCCGATGGAACACCTTATTTTTCCAATATTACATTTACCCTTGTAAAAGGCGATAAAGTGGCCATCCTCTCCAAAGAACATGTTGCCATTACTTCATTTTTTGAAATCTTAAATGAAGAAGAAAACGCTGATACAGGAAATGTTACCTGGGGCAGTACCATCACTAAATCCTATCTGCCAAACGAAAATTCAAAATACTTCACTGCAGACCTCAATCTGATTGATTGGTTACGCCAGTTTTCCAAAGAAAAAGATGAGACCTACATTCGATCCTTTTTAGGCAGAATGTTATTTACAGGTGAAGAAACATTTAAAAAATCGAATGTTCTTTCAGGGGGTGAAAAAGTACGTTGCATGGTATCTCGCATGATGCTTACCAATGCAAACTGTCTTATCCTGGATGAGCCTACCAACCACCTCGATCTCGAATCCATTACCGCTTTCAACAACGCTCTTAAAGACTGGAAGCACATTGCATTGTTCACATCTCACGATCATGAGTTTGTTCAAACAGTTGCTAACCGCATCATTGAAATTACACCCAATGGTATCATTGATAAACGCATGACCTATGATGAATACATTAATGATGAAAGTATCAAAACATTAAAGGAAAAAATGTATCCGAAATTGATGAAAGTAAAATAGCAGCTTTGATCTTACAGAAAAGAAAGCTTTCCAATGCATTGATTATTGCTGAAAAATTCATTTCAAAAAAGAGCCTGATGGTCAGTCGGAAGAATCTTCACATTGGTATGATGTTTATTTTTATTACAAAAATGAAAATAAAATAATATTTACCTGGACACGATCTGCCGGAAAAAATAAAACAACATTCGCCTTTGTTTCAATTAACGATGGATTAAACCTCGGAAACTGGAAAGATATAAACAAAGACTTTAATCGTTCGGAAAACAAGGAGGAGAAGAAAAAATTTGAAGAACGGATTTTAAATAAAATAAAAGAGAAATTATAACAACAGCAAAAGCAACCGAGTAGGTTGTTTTTGTTGTTTTACAGAGCAGTAAGCAGCCTACGGTATTCACAAAATATAAAAGTGAACCCACTGATTCCTCCCCAATGCTCCCTTAAATCATTTGGATATTCTCTTTATTGGTCTTTTGCTTCTGTTTTTATTGGAAAAGTTTTTACGCTTGACAAATGTTTTTTTCACCTCTGGCTCATATGCAGGTCCCTTACCCAGTTCCTCGGGTAATGCAATTTTTTTTACTTCACTCCCGATCAATGTTTCAATTTGCAAAAACTTCTGTTGATCCAGATCATTGATAAAAGTCAATGCTACACCTGTTGAAGCAGCACGCGCAGTTCTTCCTATTCGATGGATGTAATCTTCCGCATCTCCCGGAACGTCATAATTAATAACCAGACTTATATCTTCAATATCAATACCTCTTGAAAGAATATCCGTTGCAACC
>CAZMRM010000582.1:0-1597 GCA_964568515.1 uncultured Chitinophaga sp.
CACCTGCATGTCCTTTTCTCAGGCTGGTACGATCCCCTCTTGTACCATCTTCATTCTTTTTAAATTTTTCGTCACTGGCCTTAAAGCTTGCTTCAATACCTATTGAACGCAATCCTGCACGTGAATTATACGTTGCACCAAATCCCAGACTACCTTCAAACCCGCGTGTTTCAGACACGGATGTTTTTTCTGAAACATACGACAATCCTACTTTTGGACGTATCCCGATTCCCTGATCGGAATTAGCAGTGAGGCCCAAACCAAGATTCAATCCCGGTTTGTTTTTATCACCGATCCCTAGTGAGGCATCGGCACTGAATTCAAAACCCAGTCCGGTATAGTTATTCATGAACAATCCAAAACCCAGATTTGCTTTTAAGTTTAAAGGAAGATTTTTACCGATAACTTCAATATCACCAATTGTTACATTGGCGCCTACTGTTGTATTGGGTTTCAGATTCGTTGAATTGATGATCTTATCGGTTCCGTTAAAATCATCCGGTATTCCTCTCATGCTGCGGTTAATTACACCGCCCGCATTGAGGTTCCATCCCAATCCTACACAGGTTGCCTGCTGTTCCATTCCGATACCGCCACTGTAACTGATGTTTATAGGATAACCTCCCACATCCATGAGCGGAATGTTGTATTGAAAATCACCGGAGAAAATATCCACCATATCCGATACACCAACCGCTGTAAAAGAAGTGGCTTCCGGTTGGGATGGCCCTCCTGTAATGGCCATCAGTTGTGTTGGTAAAAATAATGGGACAAGGATCTGCAGGGCCATCCATGCAGCGATAACTTTTGTCCAGCGACTATTCCGAAGTTTTATGATCATCTTCTCTTCTGATTTAAATTGTCTTAAGTTTTGGTAGTTTATTGATATCATCCGCTTTGATGATAATTTTTATCCAGTCCATTCCAAGCTTATCCGCTTTGTATAAAAATGTCTTATCCTTTTGTATGTTCGCTGTTTTATCAAATGCAAGCACACAGTTATCATAAGGGAGAAAACCATTAGCACCTTCAAAATGAAAGATCCTGCAGGGCAATGAATCTGTTCCTTCGAGCAATACCATATCCTTCTGAATTCCTGAGAGGAGATAAATTTCCTTTTCCGGAAAATGAAGTGCATCTCCTGAAAACACCGGTTTACCGGTAGTTGTAGACAGCTTCAATGTATAGTATTGCATGTCCTTCATTTTTTTCATTTCTTTCTCCAGCAATTCCGCCGGTAACTGTTCCTGCCGCTGTTGCAAAGCAACCAAATATTCTATCGGTTTATAAGCCAATGTAAACTGATAGTTCTTTTCTTTTTTTGTGATACTTAATCCATGATCGGGATTTTCTACCCACTGTGCATACTCCTTAGGAGTTAATGCATCAGTGCAGGAGCTCAATGCAGCGATCAGAATAAAGGGAAATAAATAAAGGAGCCTATTCATTTTTTTTATGTACAGATTAGTTGGTTTCACAATTACAATCACCGGGTTTAATTTCTATGAATTTGCATACCTCTATATCCCGGTTACAGTCATCCTTTGCAGTGAGACATACCTGGTAAATTCCGTTTTCTGTAAATTGATGGATGACC
>CAZMRM010000583.1:0-1590 GCA_964568515.1 uncultured Chitinophaga sp.
AGGACAATGACTGGGCAACTATTGTTGGACGCCGTTCATTCGGGAAAGGTCTGGTACAGGAACAAACCGAGTTCAGCGACGGATCAGCCATGAGACTCACCATTGCCCGCTATTATACGCCTACGGGACGAAGCATTCAAAAACCGTACGATCATGGTAAGGAAGATTATTATAAAGAAGAATACAACCGTTACAGCACCGGGGAATTGGAGAATCAGGATAGTATCAAGATCAATGACAGTTTAAAATATACAACACCCGGTGGAAAAATCGTATATGGCGGAGGCGGTATCATCCCCGATGTATTTGTCCCATTGGATACAACAGGCCGTTCACATTACCTGGCAGAAGTGATGTATAACGGTTTGGTAAACGATTTTGCATTTGATTATGCAGACAAGCAAAGAGCCAGATTAAAGGAACAATATGGTTCAGTAGAATTGTTTAACAGTGAATTTCAATTGTCGCCTGTCATTTTTAATGATTTTGTTTCTTATGCACAAAAGAATGGTGTAAAACCTAACGAAAAACAAATAAAGATCTCGGAACCACTTCTAAAACTGCAGCTAAAAGCTTTAATAGCAAGAAATATATGGAACAACAGTGGTTTTTATCCGGTATTGCAAAAAGATGATAATGTGCTGAAAAAAGCACTGGAGTTGCTGGAACAGGAATAAATTATAAATAAAAAAACCGCAACAACTCGTTGCGGTTTTTTTATTTATCGTTACAAATTATTTATTCTCTTCTGTAGAAGGTGTAACAACTGTAGAATCATGCGTTGCAACAGAATCAATAGAAGTAGTCACGGATTGACTAGCAGCATTAAATAAAGAATCCATTTTAGCTTTTGATTCAGCTTCCATTTTAGCTTTTTCTTCAGCACTTGGTCCGCAAGCTACAATACTCAATGCTCCGGCAATGAATAATAAGTTAAATAATCTTTTCATTTGTTTTGGTTGTTTGGGTTAATATTAGTATCTGGGCGCAAATGTAATGAAATTTTAATAAATACAATAGCGGATAGCGCTTTAATAGTAATTTATTTAATAGAGAATTGTTTAAAACAGAGATTTTAAAGGGGAGAAAATGTATCACTAAATGAATTCAAAAATGCTACCTTTGAAAGCAGTTAACCTAAAACATAACCCTCTTAAAAATAAAAAATATGGCTTTTGAATTACCTAAATTAACGTATGCCTACAATGCTTTGGAGCCTCATATTGATGCTCGTACCATGGAAATACACCACACAAAACATCATCAGGCGTATGTCACTAACCTGAACAATGCGATTACAGGGAGTGAAACAGAGAAATTAAGTATTGAAGATATCTGTAAAAATATTTCAAAATATCCTGTAGCCGTAAGAAACAATGGTGGTGGACATTACAACCACTCCTTATTCTGGACAGTTATCGGACCGAATGGCGGAGGTGAACCGACAGGTGAAATAGCAGATGCAATCAATAATTCATTTGTGACCTTCGCTGATTTTAAAACCCAGTTTGCTGCTGCTGCAACCAGCCGTTTTGGCTCCGGTTGGGCATGGCTAATTAAAAAAGATGGTAAATTAGCCATCAGCTCCAC
>CAZMRM010000584.1:0-1569 GCA_964568515.1 uncultured Chitinophaga sp.
AGTTACAAACATTGATGGTTGTGATAGTACCTACACATGGCCTGTTATAGTGGATGAAATACCAAAAGTAAATTATACAACGGATACAATTTGTGTGAACAATCCTACAACTTTTACCGACATTTCCGTAGGAGCTGTGATCCGCTGGGAATGGGATTTTGGTGATGGAGCAAAAGATACGATAGGACCAATCATTACCCATACTTATGCACTTGCAGGATCTTATCTAACATCCTTGAAAATATACACTGCCGGAGGCTGCAGTGATGAGCAGTTTAAAATGGTAATTGTACGTAATGATGTAAAGGCAGCAATGACAGTTAAAGACAGTGCCTGTATAGATGAACTGATTATAATGACTGATAACTCTACAAGTCCCGGTGCAATAGCTTCTTCTACCTGGAATTTTGGTGATGGTAGCCCGGAAGTAACTGCAACGAATACAAGTCATGCCTATAAAACCGCCGGTATTTTTGTGGTTACACATACTGTAATTGGAACAGGGGGATGTCAAAATCAAGTTACGGATACTGTATTTGTCAATGCAGCTCCTAAAGCTGATTTTGTATCTGCGAATACTTGCATCAATCAAGCAGGTTCTTTTACGGATAAGTCAACAGGTTCACCTGCTTCATGGAATTGGGACTTTAATGATGGAAACACATCTACCGAGCAGAATCCTAAACATACCTTTATGAAATCGGGGTTTTTTAATGTAAAACTTAGTGTTCAGTCAAGTCTGGGTTGTATAGATACCATTACGAAACGTATTACTGTGTATGTAAATCCTATCGCAGCATTTACAAGTAATACGGCTTGTTGGGGTGATACTACAAACTTTTTGAATACTTCTAATCCTATGGATGGATCTATCATTAAAACATGGTGGGATTTTGATGATGGAACAACATCCAATATATTAGATCCTAACCATGTCTTTGTTATCAAAAAGGACTCTTTTATAGTTAAAATGGCAATTGTTACAAGTTATGGCTGTATTGATACAGTTGTACAAACCATAAAAACACATCCAATCCCTGTATTTAAATATTGGGCGGATGCAACAAGCGGATGCAATCCGCTTACGACCATGTTTCATGATACATCCACTGTCAAGGGAGGAACGATTGTTAATTGGTTATGGAATTTTGGCGATAAGAGTTTAACCTATCAAAATAGTCCGGTACATACCTATACACAGGAAGGTAAATTCTTTGTTTCACTAACATTGACAAGTTCTTATGGCTGCCGGATGACCGATACATTAAAATATCCGATTATTGTATATCCAAAACCGGTTGCTGAATTTACTGCTGAACCGGTTGAAACATCCATGTATGAGCCTGTGATTAAATTAAAAGATGAATCACAAAAAGCAACAATGTGGAGTTGGGATTTAGGTGACCTCACGACAAGTACTGACCAAAATTTGACACATACGTATGCAGATACAGGAACATTTATAGTTACTCAGGTAGCAATTAACGAATTTGGATGCAGAGATACAGCGCAGCATGAGGTACGGATTAAAGCGGAGCCAACTATATTTATTCCCAATGCATTCACACC
>CAZMRM010000585.1:0-1559 GCA_964568515.1 uncultured Chitinophaga sp.
CATCCACATAATCGGCACCCAGTACGGATGTCAGCAAATAAGCACTGGAATAGGCAGGGGTAATGTTTCTGCTAAAAAATTTTTCGGTGTTGGCAGCATTGCCATCCTTGTATGAATTTTCATCACCAATGCTTGCCACATAATTTACGTTCTCTCCTGGATTTCCCATATAGCTGTAGGCTATTTCCTCTTCCACTTTATTATAAGCAGGCAAGGCATAGATGTAGCGTAAGCCATCGCTGTTGACGCAGGTAAAGCCGGCATTATGGGAACCCTTTATATGAGCCGAAGTACGGTTGAATGACAAAGGGGTTGTTTGCGTAAATTTATAATTGCTACCGATAGTAGGATCATCACGATACTTGATGGCATATTCGGATAATACTTCTGTTGAAGCATTTAACAACTCGCCATTGGTAATGGGTTGTATGGAATTGTTCCTGCGTATGCGTTTCAAACTGTTTTCCCTTTGATTTTTAAGACCACTGATTTCCTTTCCGGATGAAAATACCAGCGTATCAGCTTTCAGATAATAACTCTTATCTTCCTTTTCCAAAGAAGCACGCATGGCACGTTCACCGCCAATAGCAGCCAATTCATCGGTATTGAAGGTGGTCATTTCTCCATTCATTTTGTAGTACAATTTTTCAAATGCCGGATCCGCTATTTTGCTTTCATCTGCATAATAGTAAGCGTTCCTGTCCTTATTTTCCAAATGGTTCTCATTGATCCAGTCACCCGAATTAAATAATGTATAATTTACGGATGCTTCTCCTCCGGTTTGAAAATCATACCCTAACCCTATATCAACACCTATTGATCCTCCTGTTATTTCCGATTCGCTAAAGGGATCATGCAGGTGTCCAACATCATTTCTGTGTGCGCGGTAACTGCCTAAAAATCCCTGCCCGGTGGCCATGTAGGTATCAAAAGTTAAGTTGGGGGATGCCAGGTTCGGAGTCTGACGAGTGATGATCCCATCTTTTTCCCTGTTGAAATCCATCATGTCATCCTGTCCGGCACGCTCTAAATAATTATAGCCGTAAGCATCAAACTCACGGGTTTTGTCTTTTACTTCCTGTATACGAAAAAATCCACCTACCGCAAAAGTTCCCTGAAGCCCCATGACACTGCCACCAAATTTAATTTTTGCTTCCAGATTAGAACCTTTCATAACAGGGCTAAAGGAGGGAAAGAACGATCTGCCTGCAACGGAATAAGAAGCTGTACCTGCTCCTCTCTTACTCAGTGAAAGCTGCATTCCATTTTGAGAACTGAAATCTATGCCGATCCTCATGGCTGTGCGCCCCGGTGAAAGACTGGCACTGGCACCTACACCTTCCTGCGAATCCATGGAAATTCCAAGACCAAGCTCACTGGCAGATGAAACATATTGTACACCAAGGCCCAATGAATAACCAATACCCCTGTAAGTATTGTTGTAAATACTGAGATCGGCATTGATCATCCCATCACCACCGAACACTTCTATGTTTCCTCCTACATTCACACCATAAGTCACATCCGGAGCCATATCAAGTTCCGTAGTAACCACATCC
>CAZMRM010000586.1:0-1557 GCA_964568515.1 uncultured Chitinophaga sp.
GGAATGATACCTTCCCATTTAAGGTTGGCGGCAAACTCAATGGTGCCGGTATAATAATTACCGTTGGGGGCACCTATACCTATACCTGCCAGTTCATAGGAACTTCCGAGGGAACTAACCGCTTTGAGGATCTCTGCCCCGACATTTTTTACCAACGTTTCAGGACTTACCAGGTTTCCTGTCGGGATGGATTGTTTTAAGCGGATGCTTCCTGCACTGTCCACCAATCCGAACAGAATATTGGTACCGCCAATATCAATGCCCGCTACCAGTTGATTCATCTTCATCAATGTGTATGATTTTAAAATATATTTTATTTTCCATTGTACCTTGCCTTGCCTGTCATCACCAACATTCTTTTCAACAGGAAGAATAAGTATCATAGCCTTGCATTTACTGTTTTTGACAACAGACAATGGCCAAATGAAAATAAACCGGGGATGATTTGTTGCGAAAGATAGCCGACAGGCGCAAAGCTGTCAATAGCCCCCCTTGATAAACAAGTGTACATTTATCAAACAAGGCAGGAAGCAGGGGTGGATTGGTAAATTGTAAATGCCGGCCGGGATCATTCATCGCTATTGTAAGGATACGGAAAGGCAAAAACAGGCTTAAAGAATAATGAATTACTTTTAAAATGAACACCGGATGTTTTATCCGTAAAACTTTCCTGAGCCCTTAAGAATACATTTTTCTTTATCGGTTATAAGAAATTCCATTTCAAATTGAAAAGAGCAGGGGAGTGTAGGCATATAAAATGTTATTTGTACGATTGTTCAAGTTTAAATTGGTAAATGCGTCACAATATATTGTTTGTTTTTACCAATCCAATCAGTATTTTAATCCCTTTACTTACAATAGATTGAAACAATTTTTATATTGCGATGCACAATATCCTGTGCGCTTTCTAAAAATTGTGTGTGATGCGAATTGTTTATGTGTTTTTAATACTTCTACTAACAAACTTAAGCTTTGGTCAGACCAAGGAATCAGAAAAAAAAGAGGAGAGTGATGTAGCGGCTGACAGTAAATCGGGCGGTGTACATTCGGATACAACCCGGATCAGAAAATTACTCGATCTCTATTATCAATATCGTAAAGTGGATATTTCTGTTGCGCTTACCTATCTTCAACAAGCCCACTCACTTGCATTTAACCTGAATTACCCGGATAAAGTTGCCCTCATTCAATATCACAAGGGATATTTATACCGTTTGCAGGGTAATTACCACCAGGCCATACGTTCCTACCTTTCTTCCTTAAATTATTATACTTCAGTGGGTGATCAGTACCAGGTGGCCTGGTTACTCATCGACATCGGTAATTTATACTATGTGCAACCCGACAAATTATTACTGGCTCAGGAACATTTTGAAAAAGCCAAATCACTTTTTGCTGCCATGAAGGATGCACAGGGATATGCCCTGGCTGAAAATAATATGGGTATGACCCTTCTGAAAATGAATAAATGGCAGGAAGCACTGCCACGTTTCTTTTCTTCCATTCAAAGCAGTGAACAAATAAAAGATATTGATGAAAAGATACTGTCCTTATATT
>CAZMRM010000587.1:0-1553 GCA_964568515.1 uncultured Chitinophaga sp.
GCTTGTTGCGGGTTCTACCATGTCATCATAATCCATTCCGGTTGGGTCGGCATAACGAATGGGGTTATTGGCCAAAAAGCTATAAGGACTCAGTGCTGAATAACTATCCGCATGTGGATCGGGCTGAAAGGTTCTCCCAGTTGCGGATCATACATGCATGCATTGAAATCATAGGCATTCAACCCGTTTTCCTGAAGCTCCATGCCATTGAACAGATAATTATTACGATCATATTGGACATTTCGGGGTCATATTACAGTCCAATCAATAAATACATTTCCGAACGATAATGACTCCTATCCACAAAAAAAATAGAGCAGAAAACCAAAGTATCAGAAACAAAAAAATAATTTTTTTATTACTATATGAAAATTGTCCATTTAAAACTTCTATTACTTTATAGTAGGCAGTTTTATACCGCTTAAAAATTAAGTAACGAGCTAAGATAAAAATAATTATTCCCGCTCCGATTACAATAAATTTGTTGTAAGAAATTATTTTTTTTGAGATGCTTGTACCATAAATGACGGAGAATAATAACATGCTATACAAAAATATAATTAATGTTAACCCATTTTTACTTCTATCTTCAATATCTTTATTATTGACTCTTTTCAGAATCACTAAAAAGCGATGTATTATAAATAAAGCATAATCTAATACTTTCATTCTCCTAAAATATTTTCTTCAACTGTTTTTCCTGTGATCATATAAGAACCTAATTGAGCCGTACCATATAATAAAGCTGCACCTGCTATAAACGGCCCGCCCACAAATGCAGCTGCTCCATATAGCCCCGCACTAATCCAAAAATTTAAATGTGTTGCTGTTGATATTGTTTGGTTAGGATCTACACCTTGATTGACATAACTAAGAATACTTAAGATCATACCAGCTGTTCCTAAATGTTTACCAACTTTACTGACTGCTCCTAGAGTTCCTCGCAAAGCTTCGGCTGTGTGCTGTGTTCCAAATCCTAAAGCTCTTCCTATAGTCTTTGCTCCATTACCTTGCCTAATAAACTGTATTCCTATTTCAGCTCCTCCCCAAGCAACTCCTCCGGCATTTAACATTTGTCCATAATCATCGCCGAATCCTGCTTGTAAAACAATCAAATTAGTCGCATCATGAATAAACATTTCTTGTCGTACTATTTCTGTCCCTTTCATACCATTTTCATCCGTAAATCCTCTGCCAGTATAAACTGCTGTTTTAGTATAATAATTATTTCTATTATATACTGTTTTGCCCAAGCTTTGCAAAGCAAATAATTTTGCACCGTTTATTTGTTTACTGTTATAATAATATGTCCCATTCTGATATACCAGTCCCATCCATTTTAAACTCACACTGGAATATCCTCCGCTTTTGCTGTTCCAGCCGTAGGGATTAAAACCGGTTGCCTGCTGAAACAGATCTGCATCCATCCAGTTATCATTACCACCACCACCACCGCCGCCTTCATCCTGATCCATTCCGGTAGGGTCCATGTATTTGATGGGGTTATTTCCAAGGAAGCTGAAGGGGCTTTGTGAAGCATAGGAATCCGCATG
>CAZMRM010000588.1:0-1520 GCA_964568515.1 uncultured Chitinophaga sp.
AAAATAAACCGGACAACGGGCGGAGAGGTAAACAGCCATTAACAGGTTATCACAAATGCCATTACTCATCTTTGCCAGTGTGTTTGCAGAGGCCGGTGCTATAACAAATGCATCGGCCCATAATCCAAGGTCTACATGGTTGTTCCATTCACCTTCCTTGTTTTTTACAAAATCAAAGAGTACGGGGCTTTTTGCCAGGGTAGAAAGAGTAAGAGGAGTGATGAATTCGATGGAAGAGGGGGTCATGACCACTTTCACATTTGCACCTGCTTTTACAAGCAAACGTACCAGAAATGCTGATTTATATGCAGCTATGCTGCCGGTTACACCGATGAGGATATTTTTGTTTTTCAGCATCATACAAGGAATGGCAGTTGTACGGTGTACTGTATAGCTTGACAGTTGTTCAGGCTATCTGTAAAGCGGGACAGCACATTGCTGTCCGCTTCATAGGATCTGGAATTATTTCTGATTCTCCGTGTTTGGATTACGATAGTAAATTTTACTATCAAAAAACTCCTGAATGGCAATTAACGAAGGTTTGGGTAAACGTTCATAATATTTTGATATTTCAATTTGCTCTCTGTTTTCAAAAATTTCTTCCAGGTTATCAGTATTGGATGCAAACTCAGCAAGTTTATTGGTCAACTCCTCTTTCATTTCAGAGCTGATTTGATTCGCACGTTTGGAAATAATAGCAATGCTTTCGTAGATGTTACCTGTCTTATTGTCCAGGTCTCTCAAATCACGTGTAGTGGTAGTTAAATCAGCAGTTGTTTTTTTATAGTCCATTTTGTTTATGATTGTTTAGTAGTAGTGTATTTTTCAAGATTTTTCAAAGTACTGGTGTAAACCATTTCCGCGTCTTTTAAAAATTTACTGTTCGGATAAGTATCAACAAATTTTAAATATGATTCCACCGTTGTTTTAAAGCGTTCCTGCTTTTTGGATTCTACACTATTAAAGGCCATTAAATAATTGGAACGCACAACGAGGTAATTCATTTCTTCCACACGTTTGCTGGCCGGAAACTCTTTAATGTAATTGGAAAATGCAACAGCAGAAGCTCTGTAATCACCCATATTATAATATAGCATGGCAATTTCATAAGCTTTACGTTCAAGTTTTCCTCTTAAGATATCCAATAGTTCATTGCATTTTTCGATGCGTTCGCTTTGAGGGTATTGATTGGTAAATCGCTGAAATTCTTTTATGGCAAGCCGGGTATCAACCTGATCCAAACTGTAAGGTGGAGAATTCAGGTAATAGCAATAAGCATTCATGTAAGCACATTCTTCTGCATGTTTACTGTTGGGATAATTTTTAACAAAATTGCGGAATTGATATCCGGCAATAATAAAATCATCCAGGTTATAATTGCAATAGGCATAGTAATAACTGATTTCTTCTGCCTTGGCAGTGCCCCTGTATACACTCATTAATTCTTCTAAAAGGATCAGTGCTTTTGAGTAATTCTCCCTTTCAAAGTATTTAATGGCAGCAGCATATTTGGCGTCCAT
>CAZMRM010000589.1:0-1518 GCA_964568515.1 uncultured Chitinophaga sp.
CAACCGTACTCAGCAGTGATAAAGAACGAAAAGAACTTCATGCTTCCCTGCTTGCAGATGATGAAGCCATCCGTATCAAATCGGAAAAAAAATACCTGGATACAGAACATCCGGCTGGAGAATGGCTGTTAAAAAGCACCATTGAAAAATATGATCAGACAGAAAATGCGTTTTTACTTTCAATTGCTGTTCTGGATGCACAAAAAAAAATAATCCTTATCCGGCGTGAACTAATTTTTGTGAACGAATGAAAAAAATAGCTGCATTTACATTAATTGAACTTCTGATCGGAATGATCATCAGCAGCATTGTCATTGCTTTTGGTTATTCCGCTTATACCCTCATTTATAAACAATACAATAACTACAAAGAGATCAAAGAAAAAATGATGGAGGTTACCCAGCTTCATGAAGCATTGAATACCGATTTTCATACGGTAGAAATGATTTCCTTCCATGAAAACACATTAACCTTTTACAAAAAGGAATATCCTTTAGAATATATTTTCTCTGATGAATGGATCATAAGAAAGGAAAGGGATGTTGCCGATACTTTCAGGGTTGCTGCCACAGAGGTTCACCATACACAACGCTTTCCTGAAAATGGATTGTTTGTTCAACAGTTTTCATTTGAGGTGGATATTTTAAAAGAAAAAGAGTACTTTAATTTTGTTAAAAATTACACGGCAGAATCACTCATGAATTATCAAGCATTAAATAAAAATCAGTAACACATGCCTGCAATCGATCTGAATAAAATTAACAAAACAAAAAGTGCTGTTAAAGCAGGAAGTCAGAAATCTGCATTCGACTTTTTAAACAAAGACATTAAATTGTTTGGTGCCGGTTTCAACGATAAAAAAAAGGAGCGGTTCTATTCCGAACTCTACATCCTTTTTTCTGCCGGTGTCGATATCCGTTCTGCTTTGGAATTAATTGAGGAAGAACAAACGAAAGAAAAAGAACGCATACTGTTTTCTTCCATAAAAGAATCCATTATTGCCGGTAACAGTTTATCAAAGGCTTTACAGGAAACCGGGCTTTTTACCATGTATGAATACTATAGCTTACAGATAGGTGAAGAAAGCGGACGGTTAACAGAAGTACTTTCCGAACTATCGAATTTTTTTACAAAAAAAATACAGCAAAAGCGTCAGCTTACCAGTGCCTTGTCTTATCCTACCGTGGTTTTCTTTGCATCCTTCGGCGCCATTTTTTTCATGATGAAATTTGTTGTACCCATGTTTTCGGATGTATTCAAACGTTTCAAAGGGGAGCTGCCGGCTTTTACCAAACTGATCATCCGCATTTCCGATCTGTTTGGTAATTATTCATTTTATTTCATCCTGGGCTTTGCAGTACTTGCCGGCTTTTTGTATAGTCAGCGGAATGCTATCTGGTACCGGAAATATGGTGCACAGCTGATTTTAAGAACACCCATCATGAAAGACATGATCGGTAAAATTTACCTGGCCCGTTTTTGCCAATCCATGAATTTGCTGATCAGTGCCAAAACACC